>NZ_DFTS01000017.1:4289-13015 GCF_002383015.1 Idiomarina sp. UBA4206 | reverse complement strand
CTAATCCACGTGCAAAAGGGCAAACCCTGATTTTAATGGTCGGGGTGTTGCTATTGGTGTCATTATTATTATTTGCCGTAACGGATATGGGTAAACACGCCAGGCGTCAGTGGTACTTGCAAAGTGTTGCTGATAACGCATCTTATAGCGCAGCTGTTGCAATGTCTCGTCAGATGAACTTTCTAGCATTAACAAATCGCGCGCTTATTGGTAATCAGGTGGCAATTGCCCAATGGGTGGGGTTGGCGAGCTATTTAGCTATGCTCGATAGAACGGCTGATAATCTCGAAGCCGTTACATCATTCATTCCATATCTAGGACAAATCACCCGAGCACTATCAACAATAATTGCGCGTATTGAAGAAGGCTTTGAGGAGGTTGTGAAAACCCTGATTCGTTTCCAGTCTGCGGTAATACAGGGAATATCTGCAGCGCAAAGACTGTTAGATGCAAGCTTTGCTATAGAACTGCCTTTGCTTATTCAGGATATCGTTTCCAAACATTCAGAAGAGCTTAGCTGGGAAGCATATCAAGGCGGCGGAATAGCACCGTTTCCAAGCCTATGGTGGCGCAAGACTGAAGTGCGCAACACCAAGAATAAAAACGAATCTAAGGAGTTAGAAGAACTTACTCTTAAAAGTCTTGACCCGTTTAGCAAAAGTAGAGGATACGATTGGGTCAGTGTTTTTACCCATAAAATAGTGAAACGAGGTGGTACAGAATTATCGAGAAACCGAAACGGGGGCTGGGATTGGCATGCTTTAGATTCTGTTTCACTCCACGGTCGGCGTTGGTTTATAGGAAGCTTCAAAGAACAGCTTCCGTTAGGTTGGGGAGCAAAGGCTCAGGATCAACGACGTTATCATCGTTCAAATTATGGTGGTGCCTTTCGCAGCAACTCGATGTCTTCTCGGATGGCTCTGGCGCAGATGGGGTCGTTAAATGATGAGCCTCGTCGTTTTAGTTTCATGCGTCTTAGTAGTTTTCTAAACATGAGTATGGATACGGTCATAGTTAAGGTAAGTGGTATTAAGCAAGCTGCGTATGCAAAATCGAGAACAAGTTTTAACCGACCAAGCAGTGTTTTTCCGCGGGCTGATGAGTATATAGAAACTGATAACCTCTTCAATGCGTTGTGGGAAGCTGAATTAGTAGCCATTTCAGACATCGATAAGATAGGGATATTAGGCCGTGAAGCCCTTTAAGCAAACTGGACAGGCTGTTATTGAGTTCATTTTATCGGTTGGAGGGCTTGCCGCTATTTTTATTTCGGTACAGGAAGTGCTCGCTCCAGCTATAGAAATTAATACAGCTGACTTAATCGCAGCCCGCGAGGCTATATGGGAAAGAGTTAGGAGCGATGATAAAACCAGCCTATCCGGTGATTATCGTTTAAACAAACATACTGAGATATTTTTTGACCCAATAAATAGGTTACTACCTATAGGTCTTGAAGGGGATAATTTACGGGTTCTTAAGCCGTCTCACAATGAAGCTTTTTATCCAATGGCGCGGCTCAATAATAGCTGGCAAGCACAAACCCCAGATGAATTATCAAGTCGACCTGCATCGTTAGTTGTTAATAACGCGCTGTCGGGGGATGCAGTGCGGTTAATACAGGAAGGAATAGGGTGGATTTTTTTAGCTGAAGAACTTAGTTCGGATTCACTAATATTTGGAACGATTTCTCCAGATGTTGTTCCGCCGGAAGCATATAAGAAAAAGGATTAATTATGGATTTGCCTGTCGTGCTAGATGATTGGAGTTGGGTAGAACAGCCTATTAGCTCATCTATTAGTGTTAATGCACTTTTTTTGGATGATCCTAAAGTTCCAGACTGGGAAGCGCTGGAACAGTTCTATCCATACTGTCCGGGGGGAAAGACGATTTTCTGGCTTTGTCCTATCGACGGGACGGACTGGACGCTATTTGAAGTTGAGAATGAACAGTGGGTGCTAATGCCAATGACTAGTTTCCCACCTAAAGAGAAACTTTTAAAAGGTCCGTTTACTCCAATTTCAAAACATGAAAATAACGGTAAAGAAGTGTGGGTATACTTGGCTAGATACCCTCTTAAACAGCTACAAACATCGATGATGTTTTATTACAGCCAAAAAGTTGATGCTTTCCAATCTATTGAAAAAGAGAACGATGTCTGGATTTTCAAAGAAGATATGGGCCGCCTCATGTTCTCTGAGCAAGGCGAGTATGTGATTTTGGTTCATATCTTATGATTCGAAAGGAAAGTGGTCAGGCATCAACTGAGTGGTTGCTCATTTCGCTACTGATAATGACCGTTTTGTTAATTGTTGAAGAGCAGTTTTCTCTCATTGATTACTTAATAGAGACAGGTCGAAAGGCGAAAGAGTTCTATCACTTTATTTGGCGCTATTTAGTTTTAATTCCAGGAGGGTCTTCATGACAAAAAAGGCGAAATGGATTTTTGCCGTTAGCTTTAGCTTTGTAATTTCGATAGTCACAGTCTGGCTAATTAACCAGTACTTACAACAAGAAACGTCACGGAGATTAGAAGAAGCCTCGAGAAGCACGGGGAGTGTCGTTGTATTTGCTAAGGATTTGGCTGCCGGTCACGTACTTTCGGCGAAGGACTTATTGGCTCGCAAGTATCCGGAAGAATTAATTAATGAAAACTGGTACGTCGAGCGTGAGGCTGGTCTAGTTCTTGGTCGACAGCTTCGAGATTCCGTTGAGCCAGGAGAGCCCGTTTCCGAACGTGTGTTAGTGAACAATAGAAATAGTGGTCTCTCAGAAAAGTTGCCTAATGGTTATTACGCTATCACGGTTAATACGGATAATTTAGGACACCATAACGCCTTGTTAAAAGAGGGGGATGTGGTTGATATCGTTTTTGTTGGAGATTCATTTGATAAAGGTAGGGAATATAACGCTTTTAGTTCGATAGAAATATTTGAAACTCACGGCTTAGAGGAAGGGTACGGCTCGTATTCTTTGACTTTATTAATAGCGCCTAATGAGGTTAAGAGTTTTACCAGAGCGTTGGGGAGTCCCATGTTGGTATGGGCTCGTGGCCGTCAGTTATCTAAAACAAAAGTTTGGTCCAAAGATTTAAAACAAAGCAAGGTGGAACGATGGAAGGTCCAATAAAGTTAATGTGCTCAGCATTACTCTGTTTATTTATCTATATTGCAGGGGCGTATGCTAGTGATCTCTCCTATGTCCTTAAGAAAGGTGAAACTCAAATAGTCAGTATTGATCCTGGCACAGACATTGTAGTTAGCGACGAGAGCATAGTGGATGTTCATGTTTTAAGTAATTCTCAAGTCGTTCTAAGGGCTTTAGGAGAAGGAGAGACTGATATTTGGCTCAGTCATCGAGATAAAGTGAGAAAGTTGGACATCAGTGTTTCCGATACTCTTTCCCTATCAACCAGTGCGCGTATCAATGCGATTGTGGAAGAAGAAAATGATCTAAGGAAAGTAGATAAGCAAGGAGTGACTGTACTGTCGGGTCAGGTATCGAAAAGGCACTATGATGAATTAAGTAAGCTATCTCAAAGCAACGAGAGAGTGCTGAACTTAACTGAGCCTTTTTCAAAACAAGCCCCCATGCTTACCCTCCGAGTTAATATTCTGGAGACTAAGCGGCAGTATCTTGAAGACATTGGAATTCGCTGGCAAGGGACAACCAGTGGACCTACTTTTTCAAGCGCTTTATCCGGGCTATTTGAATGGGATGCAGAAATAAACTCACAACTAATGCTTATGCAGCGTCGCGGTTTGGCTAAGTTATTAGCGAACCCTACTTTATCTACTCAGAGCGGTGAAAAAGCAACTTTTCTTGCAGGTGGCGAGTTGCCAATTCCTCAAGTCGTGGCTCAAGGAATGCAGGATGTGACGTTTCGTGAATACGGGATAAAGCTAATTATTGAGCCGGTTGTATTGGCGGAGAACAAGATAAAGACCCGGTTACATGCAGAACTAAGCAATATTGATCCAGCAGTTTCCGTGTCTGGTGTTCCGGGAATATTGAGTAGACGAACAGAATCAGTATTTCTATCAAATGACGGAGATACGATGGTTTTATCAGGGCTATTAAGTACGGATGAGTCAGCTCAGGAAGATAAAGTTCCAGGGATAGGGGAGCTACCTGTGATAGAGAATGCTTTCAATAGCCAACAAAGCAGAAGTCAAGCTACGGAACTCGTGATCATGGTTACGGCTGAACGTATGGATACTGCCCAGAAACAAGCTCGTGACAGGCGCGATAAACTAGCACAGAAAAATGGCTGGTACAGGGATGATTCAATTTTGCAGTTGAAGGAGACATTCTGATGGCATCTGTCACCTTAATTAATTGTCTTAGAGCTCGTTTAGATACACGAGATCCTAGTATTGATGAGATGAATGAGTCCGAATTAAGAGTCTACGCTGAGTCATTCTTAAAAGAGAACACCAGTGCAGATGATCGAGATATCAAAGATGCAGTCGCTGAAGTTATTGGCTTGGGACCAATTGAAAGGCTTCTTGCTGATGACACTGTGAGTGAAATCATGGTGAATAGTTTCGAACATATTTATGTCGAGCGTGCAGGTAAGCTAGAGAGAGCCTTTGAACAATTTAGTAATGAAGCAGCGTTACGCAGAGCTATTGATAAAATAGTTCTTCCTCTCGGAAGACATATCGATGAAGCATCCCCAATGGTTGATGCTCGCTTACCTGATGGATCCCGCGTTAATGCTGTATTGGCGCCTCTTGCAACTAAAGGCTCTTGTCTCACTATACGGAAATTTACGAATAAGTCCTTAACAATAGAAGACTTGGTATCCGGTAACTCTCTGACTCAACAGGCTGCAGATTTTTTGAAATTCGCCGTTCGTTGTCGTCAGAATATCATTGTATCTGGAGGTACCGGGACAGGGAAAACGACCTTGTTAAATGTCTTATCTCAGGAGATATCAGAAGAAGAGCGAATATTAACTATTGAAGATGCCGCAGAACTAAGACTGCATCACGATAACTTAATTAGCCTGGAAGCCAGACCCAAAAACCAAGAGGGCGTAGGTGCAATTAGCATCAGAGAGCTTGTCATTAACGCATTACGAATGAGGCCAGATAGACTTGTTGTAGGTGAATGCAGGGGACCGGAAGCTTTAGATATGTTGCAGGCAATGAATACCGGTCATGCAGGCTCTCTTAGTACGGTACACGCAAATAGTGCCAGAGACGCATTGAGACGTTTGGAAATTATGGTTCTCATGGGAGGGATTGAGCTGCCTGTTTCAGCTTTGCGGCAACAGATAGCAAGTGCTGTTGACCTTGTTGTACAAATAGCTCGTCTGCCTGATGGCAGAAGAGCCGTAATTAGTATTAATGAGGTCACAGGAGTCGATGATGATGTTCTTCAAATGTCAGCACTATTTGAATATTCAAGTAGTCAAAAGTCGCTAGTGAGTAATCAGGTTCTTTGTAAATTTGCGGAGGATCAGAGGGAAGATATTCGTGAAGGTATATGGAGATCAATTATGGAGGCTGGCTCATGTTCACCCTCACTCTAGTACTATTGATTATTATTAGTGGACTTTGTTGGATATGGGTTTTGTCACACCTGACGCCTAAGCGCTATCAAAAAATTGAAGAAGAACTGGCTGGCTCTGCTGTTCGATCATTAGAAGAGTTTTTCTTGAGGTTACCTGTGAAAACTCTGCTCAGGTTTTACTTGATAGTTGCTTTGTTATTTCCTTTATTAGCTTGGGTATATGTTGATGTTAAGTGGGCCGCTATTACTTTTATTTTTACTTTACTGGCCCCGCCTTTTTCTTATCGATACTTCAAAAAGCGGCGTCTGCTAAAAATTGAAAAACAACTTCCAGGAATGTTGATTGCTTTAAGTAACCAAATTAGAAGTGGAACAAGCGTTGGTTCAGCTCTAAAGAGCTTTAAAGGGAATATGACTGCTCCTCTTGGTCAGGAGATAGATGAGTTATTGAGACAGGAGAAAATGGGAAAACCGCTCATAGACTGCTTAGAGCATTGGCAATTCAGGCTGCCAATCTTCTCAATAAAGCTCGTGGTTCAATCTTTGGTTTTAGGTTTGAGAAGCGGAGGTCAGCAGTCGGAGTTATTTCTGAGGTTAGCGGATAATTTACAGCAACAACAGCACCTTCGAGAGCGTCAACTGACTCTTACTTCGCAAGCTAGAATGCAAGCGAAAATTCTAGTTCTGATGCCGGTTGGATTGTATTTCCTTTTGAGCTGGGTTAAGCCAGAGCATACCGCACTTTTTACGGAGTCTCTCGTCGGTATTTTTATGTTGATGACTGCTTTTTTCTTAATGTCAATTGGCGGGTGGATGGTTAAACGTATTATGCATCCAGAAGATGAAAGATGATTTTAATAGCCTTATTAATATTTGCCGCATCATTAAGTTGCGTATTGCTAGCTGTGACAGTTTGGCAGTTTCTAGCTCTTGGAGACAAGCTTGATAATTTAATATCGACGATCTGGCTTTACCTACCTGAAAGATCAAGGAAATGGATTGCCAGTCATTTAAAAATCGAAACTTTAAATAGCGAAGCCCGTTCTTTTTTCTTCTGGATCGTAATGGCTAGTGTATCAGTAGGAGTGTATTGGGCGTCCGGGGTTTGGCTGGCTTTAGCGATTTATATATTGCTGATACTGCAAGTAATTAACAAGAGAAGAGTTGCAGCTAGGAAAAGTAATCGCGCTGTAGTTCGCCAGTTACCTGACTTCTGCGATTTAATCGCAATGATGATCGCCTCTGGTGTCCCTCTTATTTCAGCGTTGGAAAAAGTGTCCGAATCATGTAGTGAGCTACTGCTTGCGACTGAAATAAGAGCGATGCTGAGCCGACTACGGAGGGGAGCTAGTTTTTCAAAGTCTATGGAGGAGCTTTCGGAACGGTATGAGGCTAATGAACTTAAAGAGTGGAGCTTAATGCTGATTAAAGGGTATCAACAGGGGGCAAGTCTCACAAAGTCATTACGGTTTTATGCGAATCAACTGAGACAGGAGTTACTTAACTCGGCTGAGAAAAGAGCTCAGGAAGCTCCTGTTAAGTTGTTGTTTCCACTGGTAACTTGTTTTTTTCCAGTAAATTTTTTGGTTATTTTGGGGCCTGTTATTGTGCAGTTAAGCCAAGGAGGGTTTGGATGAGTGAAAGTCGGGAAGTGACTTTATGGCCTAAAGTAAAAGAAATGAAAAAGTTTCATCAGCGATTAATAGGGATGATGAATGAACCGCAACCAACACCAGATAGAGCTTTTTGGTTCCCATTCTGTAAATCAATTCACACGTGGGGAATGAAGGAACCTATCGATGTTGTTGCTCTGGATAAAGATAGAATTATTATCGAGGTTCGCCGTTTGATATGTCCAAATGAAGTTGCGCGCTTTAAGGGAGCATATGGATTAATTGAAATGGCTTCAGGAAGTTTTTGGCCCTTAGAAAAATGGATTGGAAAGAAACTAAAATTTGTTAAAGCGCATGGAGAGCGAAATGAAAAGAAACCTTACGATTGTAGTATTTCTATTGAGCTTAGTTAGTTCTGGGTGTAGTACAACGGTTCAGGAGAAGCTTGCACGAGAACAAAGTTTTGAATCTGCAATTAATTGGTATCAAACCGGTGATCTTCTGTCAGCGGAGCAGCATTTGCATTGGTTGCATAAAAAGGGACTTGGAACAGATAAAAGCTGGAAATTGCTAGGTAATATTTACTTCAGACAGTATAGGTTTGAGGCGAGTCAGTCAGCTTACAGAAACTCACTGAAAATGAATGCAGCAGACGAGGAAGTCTGGTTTAACTTGGCTTTATTAAGCCTTCGGCAAACAACGAACATCTTAATGGATGCACGAGTAGAGCTGGATACTTTTGATGGAGAGCTCGAAATGTTATTACGTGAGCTACTAGAGCTTCAGAAAGCTAGATTGCATGAGACACCAAGAGATGAGTCGGCATAGTTGAAAATGATGCTTAAAGAGTTTTGATAAAGTGTAAGTATGATTTTTGTTCCTTGTTTTCAAATCGAAGACTTGCTCACAACCGTACACTCTAAATAGTAAAAACCAGGAGCAACAAATAATGAAACTCTTCTTCTCTGTGGTGTTGTGGCTTAGTGTGTGTACTGCGGTAATGGCGGCTGATTACTCTATTGAAAAGGTGAAGGGTAATGTCTATCGGTTTTCAGCAGGCCATTACCACTCTGTGTTTATGGTTACGCAGCAGGGTATTTTTGTTACTGATCCCATTAATAAAGAAGCTGCCCAGTACCTTAAGCAGGAGCTAGCAAAGCGTTTTGATCAGCCTATACGTTATTTAGCGTACAGCCATAACCACGTCGACCATACGTTGGGTGGCGATGTCATAGCGCAGCAGGCTGTAGAGGTTATCGCCCATAAATACGCAGACCAAGACTTGCGCTGGACAAAAGCACCCACAGCCTTACCTACTATAACCTTTAGCGACGAGTTGACGGTAAAGCTGGGTGAGCACTCGGTTCAAATGAAGTACTACGGATCAAATAACGGCAGAGGCTCAGTCAGTATGCGTTTTATGCCGGAGAATGTCCTGTTCGTGGCCGACTGGATAGTGCTTGGTCGTATGCCTTATGAGACCCTGCCAGGGTATGACATTCATGGAATGATCAACTCAACACAGCAAGTGTTAAAGGAGCAGCCTTTTGATGTATTTGTGGGCGCTCATGCCGATATGGGATCACGAAAGGACGC
>NZ_DFTS01000017.1:2350-4115 GCF_002383015.1 Idiomarina sp. UBA4206 | reverse complement strand
TGAAGCCTTATATGCCGAAGTGCGTGACGGCATGCTGGCAGGTAAAAGTCTGGAAACGCTGCAACAGGACATAAAGCTTGATGAGTTTTCCGATTTAAAAATGTATGACCAGTGGCTACCGCAGAATATAGAGGGTGTTTACAAAACGCTTATTGAGCAATCATATTTTGATCGCCGATAATAGCTGCAGTTTTTTACTCATGGAACTCAATGATATGACCATAAAACCAGGCATTTACGAGCATTACAAAGGCGGTCGCTACCGCGTTATTGATACCGTCCGCCATAGCGAAACCGAAGAGTGTATGGTGCTTTATCAGCCCCTTTACGGTGAACAAAAGCTTTGGGTACGCCCCTTTGATATGTTCGTGGAAACCGTAAACGTGAACGGTACCCAGGTACCGCGGTTTCAATTTGTTGGTAACGAGTAGGGTAAAACAATGAGCGAAACCGATAACAAGCTGTTTCTGGTTTATGTGGGTGGCACAGCCCCCGGTGCCAATATAGAGCTTCACGACGTTCGCTTTGTGGTGGGTAAGCGCATGGAAGATACCTATCCTGCCATTCGAAAAGGTTGGTTTGGCACACAAAAAGGGCTGCACCTGGACAGCTTTGTTCATCTGCACCACGTAGATGGCTACCGCATTCATCTTACCCAAACCAAGCCGGCTGAAACTTCGGGTAAGCAGCTATACTTTGTGAACTTTGGCGGCTATTTCTCCAATAAACTTGCTGAGTATCACGACTTTACCGTGGTGGTTGCTGACTCATCGAGTTCGGCAAAGCAACTGGCGCGTGCGCAAGTATCTAAAGCAGGCTTAGCTGGCGCTGAGCAAATTCATAAAGACGACTTATTGGCCGTGGACGACTGCCTGTGCGTAGATCTGGTGGATGAGCACTTCATAACGCTTGAATACGACGGTGAACAGCAGGAATTAGTACCTGACTGGAAAGGCTATCAGCCACTGCCATAAATTTTTTGCATCCAAAAGTATTCGTTGTTGTGTCTAATACTGTGTAAGTCAAACAATTGAACAACAATAGGGGGCGTTATGTCCGATCTTTGGGTACCAATTACAGCTATGCTGAGTATTTCAATCGTTATTATTGTGGGCTTGGCTTTATCGGCTCATCATAAAAAGCATTTACAGTTAACTTTGCAAAAGCATCTGGAAAACGGAGGCACACTAACTTCGGAGCTTTTAGGGCAGTTGGGCACTTCGCCCAGCAGTCGTCATGGCGACCGTCGTAAAGGCCTGGTTTTGGTGTCAGCAGGGCTGGCCTGTTTAGTGGCCGGGTGGTCAGTCGGTGACTTGGATGTCGGCGTTATGTTCGGGGTTTTCCCGGTATTTATTGGCGTCGCCTTCTTAATTTCGGCTTACTTAACTAACGATGAATGATAAAGCGTTGATTGCACGGGTTATTGCCCGTGGCGATCAGCACGCCTTCGCGACTCTGGTTCGCCAGCATCAAAATGGCGTCCGGCACTTTCTGCGTCGATTAACCGTGGCAGACCACGCACAAGCGGATGACTTGGCGCAGGAGGTGTTTTTGCGCGCCTACAAGAGCCTGAAAAGTTTCCGTGCCGAGGCAAGTTTCAGTAGTTGGCTGCACAGCATTGCGTATCGTAGCTTTTTAAATGAGAGGCGTAAGTCGCATCACCATAATGAGGTAGCTGGCGACGCCTTGCCTTTCATGCCGGGGCCATCCAGTACGGTTGATAGCGACATTATGGTTGAGCGGCTAATGCGGCATCTTTCGGTGC
>NZ_DFTS01000017.1:0-2240 GCF_002383015.1 Idiomarina sp. UBA4206 | reverse complement strand
ACGCACCTGTTTAACCTTGTCTTTAAGTGCCGGAATGAGCCATCAGGAAATTGTCGCTATTACTGACTTACCGCTTGGCACGGTTAAATCTCATATTGCCCGGGGAAAACAAAAGCTGATTGATATTGTCAGCGCCCCACAAAACAAGCAGGAGGTTGCCTCATGAGTGCACCCGAACATGACGCTTTGAATGATCTTGTCAGCTATAAAACTCGCTTAGTTGATGAAAGCTTTACTGAGCAAACGTTGAGCTCAATTCGAAAGTCTGAGAAGAAACGTCGCATTCTTGTTTTGCTGGCATTTATGAGTGCGCTGTTGGTAGCGGCTGCTTTATGGGTGGTGTCTGGGAATCAAATTCTGACTCCGGTACGGAGTTTCATGGCTCAGTCACCGTACTTGCTCACACTGGCTATTGTAGCTTTTTGCTCAATAACGTTCTGGTCAACGCGGAAAAACAGTTAAAGGCAGTTTTGTGTTATTACTAAGCGTATAGTAAGTTGTTATATCTATTGATTGGTATAACACTTAAAACCAAGGAAGGAAAAATGATAAGAACAATAAAGCAAACTCTTATGTTTAGCCTTTTCGTAACTATGAGCTTTGTGGCGATGCCAGCCAAGGCGGAGCCCGACGTTAAGTTAATGGGTACAAGCGACTGTTTCAAAGGAAGGTTTGCCAGCTATGATAGCTGGATGCAGATGATTGCAAAAATGCAAGGTGATAAGCCTGGTGCCGAAAAATTTATGAGCAAGGTGAAAGCTGCCTATAAAAAAGAAGATTTTGAGAGTTATCGGCAGAATCTGGATTGCAAAAACGTTATGTATAAAGTCGACGGTGCAGTGGTTCACTCATACTACGTTGCTCCTAAAAATGAGTCTGACCTTCCCGTGATTATCTATAACCGCGGGGGGAACGCGAGTTTTGGGTCCTGGACGTTTGCCCGAGTATTCAGCCGACTTTTTAATTTAGCGACAGAGGGCAATGTGGCTATTTTTGCCTCAAGCTATCGCGGAGCTCTTCCAAAATTCCCCGGTGAAGATGAATTTGGCGGCGCAGACGTGAAAGATGTCGTCGCTTTGCCACAGTTATTCGAACACTTTCCTAATGTGAACCCTGAAAAAGTCGGCGTATTTGGCGCTAGCCGCGGTGGCATGCAGTCCCTTTTAGCGGTAAAGCAGGGGTTAGATGTTGACTCTATTGTTCTTTATGCCGGGCAATACAACTTATTTGAGGGATTAGAGCACCGTCCAGAAATGGTGCGACTTTATAAAGAGCGAATTCCAAATTATGACGAAGAAAAAGAAGCTGAATTAAAGAAGCGCTCAGCTGTTTTCTGGATGGATGAAATTGATAATGATATTCCTATTCTCCTGATACACGGCAAGAAGGACGAACGTGTGTTAGTGGATTCCAGTATAGGGTTGAGTAAAGTGCTTGAGAAAGAAGGGTTTACTCATAAGCTTTCAATATATGAAAGCGGCAAACATCGCTATGGCAAAAACGCGGAAGCCATAGAAGGTGAAATGCTGTCTTGGTTTAAAACGAATTGGAAGTAAGTTGTCCGTAAACTGAGTTACCGTCGTACAGGTCATTGTATGACCGGAATATAAAGCCGGTTGGTGACAACGCTGTCGCCGCTGACCACAACCTGGAATAAGTCGCCGAAGTCCTCTTCTCCAAGTTTATCAGCGCTTCCACCAGCTGCTTTGAGCAGTTCAGGCACGGTATTGCTGTGGCCAATAATCAGTGCGTTCTTTTTGAGCTCCTTTAAGCTGGTTACTATTCCTTTAAAGTCTTTAGCTGGGTAGGTTTCTACTGATAGCCCCAATTGTTTTGCCAGTGCTTCTGCGGTTTGCTGAGTGCGCTTATAGTCGGTAGAAAATATGGCTTCAATGTCGCTGTTTTTCAAAACCTGCGCGAGAACTTGCGCACGCTGTTTGCCAACCAAACTGAGGTCGGGGTCGGTCTTGTCGGTTGTTTTCTCCATATGACGGGAGAAGTAAAGAGTATAAGTGTCTGCTGATGCCATGTTCGGGAAAAAGCTCATAACAATAAAAATAAAAAGTAAACGGCGCATAAGTTGTTAAAGGTTGTCATATAAGGTTAGCTTATAGCAATAAAACATACCTTTCAGCAGGCCCATAAACAAGCGTTATCCCCTGGAAAAGGTGGAAAAGTAGTCAGGAGGTAAAATGAAAGCACAGCCAGAGATCGGAAGAGCTGAACTCCAGTCACATGAG
>NZ_DFTS01000006.1:4808-5002 GCF_002383015.1 Idiomarina sp. UBA4206 | reverse complement strand
GGGGATGTTCGATGAAACGATCACTTTTCAAAGCTACCGCTTTAACCTTGGCAATATCTTTCCCGGCTTCGGTGTTGGCAGATACAGCATCGAAAGTGGATAGCTGGTTCAACAACATGAACTACCACACAGTAACGGCACCTGGCGTTTATGAAGGTCAGTCTGCCCGATTTGCCACCCTTGGGGGCATATCG
>NZ_DFTS01000006.1:0-4740 GCF_002383015.1 Idiomarina sp. UBA4206 | reverse complement strand
TTTTGTCAGCGTACAGACACCGAAATTCAGTGCGGGTTGTGGTGGTATCGACTTCTATGCCGGTGGCTTCTCGGCCATCGACGCGAATCAGTTTATTGATAACCTTCGTGCCATCGGTCAAAACGCTCAGTCCCTGGCGTTTATGCTGGCCATCCAGATTGTATCCCCACAACTTTCCGGGGTGATGGAAGACATTCAAACATGGGCCAACAAGTACCTGAACATGAACATGGATTCGTGTGAAGCAGCAAGTAAGCTGGTTGGTGGGGCGCTTCAGTACCTGGACGAAGAAAAGGCGAATTGTATCACCACTCGCCAAAATGATTATGGAGAGGATTTTTCAACTGCATCCTTCGCCTGTACAACGGGTGGTAGCCGTAAATCAACAACAGGTTCCGATGGTGAGAAAAACAAAACCGACTTTGTGAAAGGCAATCTTGCCTGGTACGTCCTGATGCAAGATCCATTTTTCCAGGCTGATACTGAGTTTGCTGAGGTCGTGTTGAACATCATTGGTTCGGTCATTATTGCAGATACTCCGGGGGCGTCAGACACCCCTGTAGATATTCGTATCATTGAACCAGCAATCAAGGACTCTATTGAGAAAGAGCGGTTCGACAATATTTATACCGCGTTGCTCTATGGCAACAAAGCGACAGACCAACTACGCATTTACCGTTGCAATGGAGCCACCTCAGATCCGAACAGCTGTACTACCATGAGCAACAGCCTTCAGACGATTAACCCGTCCTGGACAGGTCTTTACACCAAAGTCGAGCAGTTGCTTCAGAGTATCATTACCAAGATTCAATCCGATAGCGCCTTGACGCTTCAGGAACGTGGTTTGATTGGTTCAACCAATGTGCCGATCTACCGCTTCCTGTCGGCTTCTACAACGTACTTCCCGCGCGGTACCGACATTGCAAAAATTTCACAGGAGTACACCACACTGATTGCCCACGATATTTTGTTGCGGTCGCTAGATGCCGTCATTCAGAAGGTAGAGCAACGCAGCTCAACTCTGAAGAAAGGGATGGCTGAAGCCAAGCGTATCAAAGAATTCCGGGATGAACTGGAAGACGTTATGCGCGGCCTGGGGAAAAAACGGAAAGACAATGAATACACTGCCGAACAGCTGATTACCATGCAGGAGCGCATCTTTAAATACGAAAAAGCGTTATTGCCGAAGCTCGGCGGTGAAATTGTGACTGCTGCCATGTGGGGTAAATAATCAATGAACTGGGAAGTTGTCGCCTATGGCAGTGGCGATATGCTGAGAATGATATTCACGGCTATCGCCTCAATATTTGGTAATGCAGATTATAAAGCTGCAATGCAGACAGCCGGTATGCTGGGATTTGTTACCGTGCTTTTTAAAGCGGCTTTTGACCGAAATGTATTCAACAATTTTCGGTGGTTTATCGGCACGATTGTTCTGATCATGGTTGTTTTGGTACCTAAAACAACGGTGATCGTGAATGACCGAATTACGCCTGCAAACAGTGCGGTCGTAAGTAACGTACCGATTGGCCTAGCGGCAACAGCCAGTTTCTTTTCGTTTACAGGGGATTGGTTGGCGCGGTCATTTGAGACAGTATTCTCGATGCCCAACGAGGTCAAATACACCACAACCGGGCTTCTGTTTCCTCATAAGCTGTATGAGGCAACACGGAAGCTGAGCTTCCCTGATGACCGGACGACAAATAACTTCACAGAGTTTTTTGCGTCTTGTGTGGTTGTTGATGGAATTGGGCATAACCGCTTTACCTGGCGCGAGGTTATGGGGTCTGCCAACCTGATGAATTTCTTTGATACCAGGGTAGCGGCGAACGCTGCTAGTTTTAAGTACACGGCCAGTTCTGGTTCTGAGTCCATTCTTCCATGCCGTTCTGGTTTTACGAACACACTGAAGCCTGACATGCTTGCCCTTTACACTAATGTCATTAAATACGGTGTGCAGGGGGATTTAATCAGCCGCTTTGACAGTGCTGCTAATGCAGCTACTAGGATGCAGTCAGACATGCAAAACGCCATGAACTTCATGACCGGCGTAAGCATTTCACCACAACAGTTTGTGACTCAGCAGGCCATTATCAATGCGATGGCAACGGGTACGCATAAGCTGTCCCAGCAAACCAATGCTTCGGAGTTCAACCAGTATATTGTCAGTGGCGCAGAGCTTCACCGCCTGACAACATACCAGGCATTAGGTGATATTGCGTCCGAAAAACTGCCATTACTTCGGACGATCTTTGAAGTCATTATTTATGCGATATTTCCCATTATTGTTTTGATGGCCATCGTCTTGCCGGGAAAGGTTCCTTTGGCCTATATCACGGCACTGGTGTGGATCAATTTATGGGCTCCGATGTACGCCATTCTACATTTCATTATGTCGTACTACTCGCAGGCCTCAATGACCGAGCTGGCAGCACTTTACGGCAACGGTTTTTCTGTTTTCGCCAATGCTGAAATGGCGAAATTTAATTCCGATGTGGTAGCAACCACTGGGTACCTGGCAACGGCATTGCCGATGCTGGCCTGGATGTTGGTGTCCAAGTCCGGGGCAATGGCGGCATCGTTCGCAGGTCGCGTTATGCAGGGTTATGACCAGTCAGTTGAGAAGGGCGCGAATGAGGCTGTTGACGGCAAGGGTCAACGAATGGGAAATACTTGGGAACAAACTGGATCTGGCAATATTCAGAACAGCAATCTCATGGATTCTGGATCGCGTCTAACTAATACGGCTGATGGTAGTAGTCTGTTATCTCAAACAACATCGTCATTGTTGGTGAACCCACAGATCACTGAAGCGGCAGTACAGTCTCAGCAGCAGGCTGTAGAGAGTGCTACCAAGCTTCAAGAGACAGAAAGAGCACAGTTAGCAGAGTCTAACTCGACTGTGCTGGGTGATTCTGGTTCGGTGATGCAGCAGTTGAGTAAGGAGCAAGGGGCTAATAATAACTTCAAAGAGTCCGAAACCGCTCAACAGCAAAGAAACTACACAGCAATGGAACAGGCATTGGATAATTATCAAAAAACGACCGGTGTTACACTTACCGATCAAGCCAAAGCGACAGTTTATGCCCAAGCTGAAGCCAGCGGAGGATTTGAGTTATTTGGCAATGGGGTTAAGGTTAAGGGTGGTGCCACTATTGATGGGTCTACGACCGAATCTGAATCTGATGATTATAAAATGGCTCAGGGCTTTATGAGTAGTAACCAGTTTTCTGAAGCTGTTTCGTCAATTGGTGCTGCAACAAGAGAAATGGCGACTACATTTGGTTTGAAAGAAAGTAATGGCTCTGTTGATCAGTTAAATACTTCTCTTTCAGAACAGCAAACAGCACAGAAGGAATACAGTGCCGCAGTTAGCCAAGAGCAGAGTGCACGGGAGTCATTGAACGCATCAGAAGAATTGCGTTCCGCTCTTAGCGTGGATGGAGGTCAAACCCTGGTCAACGCATTGCTGACATCTAATAATCAAGATGTTGGTCGCGTAGATGCTTTATTGCGTGAAGCAGCTGGAGGGTCAAAAGAAGCTATGGATCAAATCAAGTTTGCATTGATTGATGCTGATGCTCGGTACGGTATGTCGAATGACGAAAACTTTAAACAGGTGCAGCAAGCATTATTAGGTGAAGGAAAAGCCGAGGTAAATTCAACTTACGAAAGCGGTAGTGCTGAAGTTAATTCTCAGGGGGCCAAGTGGCGAGCCGAGGTGGACGGGCAAGCACAAGTTACTGAACAGCAGGTTGATTCAGCTACGGGTGCCGCCCTTGCTTCACAGCAACAGGCAATGAACGACCCTAGCAGTGTTATTACCCAATCCGGCACAACCGATCGCTTGCAAAGCTTAAAAAATGATGTAGTCAATCAAGGAGCTGGGACTGTGGAGCGAGTAGAGGCGGTTAATTACATTGATGAGGCTTCGCCTACACCATTTGCTGCTATGTGGTTTAATGAGGGCCAGCGTGATCAAATGGAGGGCAATCTTAAGGAGAATATTCAGGAGAGAACCCGTAGAAGGAGCGGCGAATAATGCTGATAATCTATATTAAAATCGGTATGTTGGTGTCCTTGCTGATGACCAGCCTCTTTGCTGAGGCTGGTAGTAGTGTCGTTACAGATGAATATCACCGTGTATTTCCAAAAATGTTCTGTAAGCCGGACATACCAGTTGATGAGTGTTTGAATTGGGTTTCTTCCTATGTGGCCCAAAAGCATATCAGGGCGAATAATACATATTATCGAAAGGTTGTCGATGGCAAGGTGAAGGCACTTTTCAAACAGCATGTTGAAAAAAGCACTGAACCTTACGACCCCAATAAGCAAATGATGCTCAGTGCCCAGGTTGAAAAAGAGCTGATTAACGATATTGCGCGGCTGTGGCTGCGGACAGGTTCTTTACCGAACGTAAAATAGAAGAGAAACTGCTTAATGACTATGTTTGTTTTTTCAATTAAGGGTTCTGTTTCCGTAGAAAGTAATGATGGTCAACTTTTACAGGAAGCTATTGATACTTTATTTGAATCTGAAGTTCGTGATGCTACTTTGGCGCTGGATAATTTCATTAGCTATAGCGAAAAAGATTATTCCTTTTCAGGGCGATTGCAAGAGATAAAGGATGGTGTCAGTGTTTCTGATTGGGTTCGTTATAGTGAGGAAGATGGCGTTAATAATCTGACAGTAGAGTTGATAAACATACGTTGATGAGTTCGTGAGAAGGCCACCTACGGG
>NZ_DFTS01000037.1:75196-80075 GCF_002383015.1 Idiomarina sp. UBA4206 | reverse complement strand
TGGCAATGAATGACGAAGAAACCTGTGCGCTAACTGCGGGTGGTCACACGGTTGGTAAATGTCACGGTAATGGCAAAGAAGAGAATTTAGGTCCTGAGCCAGAAGCGGCAGATGTTGAAGAGCAGGGCATGGGCTGGCGCAACAGCGGTGGTAAAGGCGTTGGTCNNGACGGCGATGCCTCGGTTCTAGGCCCCGACCCGGAAGGCACCGACTTCGACACACAGGGCCTGGGCTGGCACAACCCAACCCGCACCGGCTACGGTCGCGACACCGTCACCATCGGCATTGAAGGCGCATGGACCACGCATCCCACACGCTGGGACAACGGCTACTTCTACCTGTTGTTTAACTACGAGTGGGAACTGAAGAAAAGCCCTGCTGGAGCCTGGCAGTGGGAACCTGTCGACATTAAAGAGGAAGATAAACCGGTCGATGTGGAAGATCCGTCCATTCGTCATAATCCGATTATGACCGATGCCGATATGGCCATGAAAATGGATCCGGACTATCGCAAAATTGCTGAGAAGTTCTACAAAGATCCTGAGTACTTCGCCGACGTATTCGCTCGTGCCTGGTTTAAACTGACGCACCGTGATTTAGGTCCTAAAGACCGTTATTTAGGCGCGGATGTGCCGAAAGAAGACCTAATTTGGCAGGATCCGATTCCGAAAGTGGACTACACCTTAAGCGAACAAGAAGTTGCTGATTTAAAAGAGAAGTTACTGAACACAGAGTTAACGTCTTACGAGCTGATTTCTACCGCATGGGACAGTGCACGTAACTTCCGTTGTTCGGACTTCCGCGGTGGCGCAAATGGCGCACGCATTCGCTTAGCGCCGCAAAAAGACTGGCATGGTAACGAGCCGGAAAAACTGCATAAAGTCCTTCGCGTACTGGAAGAGTTGCAGTCTACCTTGGATAAGAAAGTCAGCCTGGCCGACTTGATTGTACTTGGCGGTACGGCAGCGGTTGAAAAAGCGGTAAAAGATGCCGGTTATAACCTAACGGTTCCGTTTGCGCCGGGTCGTGGCGATGCAACCGACGAGCAAACCGATGTGGAAAGCTTTGAGCCGTTAGAGCCATTGCATGACGGTTACCGTAACTACCTGAAGAAGGACTACGCGGTACCGGCCGAAGAACTGATGTTGGATCGTACCCATTTGATGGGCTTAACGGCACCAGAAATGACGGTTCTTGTGGGTGGCATGCGTGCTTTAGGTGCGAACTACGGTGAGTCTAAGCACGGCGTATTTACTGACCGGGCTGGTACGTTAACTAACGACTTTTTCGTTAATTTGACTGACATGAACAATGTCTGGAAAAAAGCGGATGATCACTACGAAGTTCGTGACCGCAAAACCGACGAACTGAAGTGGACAGCAAGCCGCATTGACTTAGTCTTTGGCTCAAACTCAATCCTGCGTTCGTATTCAGAGCTGTATGCTCAGGATGACAACCAGGAGAAGTTTGTAAAAGACTTCGTGAAAGCCTGGACTAAGGTTATGAATGCTGACCGCTTTGATTTAGCTTAAGGAGGAAGCATGTCGAAAGTACTATTAATTACCGGTGCCTCAAGCGGCATCGGTGAAGCCACGGCGCGCAAAGCGGCAAAAGAAGGGTTAAAGCTAATATTAACGGCGCGACGGAAAGACAAGTTGGATGCGCTGGTTGAAGAGTTTGGCTCTGATAACGCCATTGGTGTTGCCGCCGATGCGGGTAACTTTGACGAGCTTGAGCAGGCCGTAAAGCAGGGCGTTGATAAGTTTGGTCAGTTGGATGCTGTGTTCGCTAATGCAGGAACTGGTGTTTCAACGCCGGGTACTGAAGAAGGCGACGCGGAAGAATGGAAGCAAATGGTTGATGTGAATATCAACGGGCTTCTGTATACCGCGAAACTGACCTTACCGCACTTGCGCAAAACTACCGGTCATTTTCTAATGACAGGATCAGCTGCCGGGCGCATTACGCTTAAAGGTTCTGTTTATGGTGCCACCAAATGGTTTGTGCACGGTTTCGCTCAGAACTTAGCTGAAGAAATGAAAGAGTGGAATGGTCGCTGCACAACAATAGCACCTGGTATGGTCAATACGCCGTTCTTTGATGAGCCAAAGCCGGATAAGCTGGACCCGGATGATGTTGCCGATGCAGTACTTTACGCAATAAACGCTAACCCGCGTAACTGCGTGCGTGAAGTGTTCTTAATGCCAGCTTATTAAGAGGAAAAAGTAGCTGTCATCGAAATAAAACAGGGAAATCTAAAAACTGTCATATTGGGTAAGTAAGCTACAGCACAACTTAACAAATGATTGGTTGTAACTCCCTGGTTAAGTTTTCAGCCCCCGCTTTGGGGGCTTTTTTATGGACTCAGCGGTTTTGACATCCCACCGGGACAACTCCATAATCCTTAAGCATTAGGCTTTGTAGGGAGTAGACAGCAGAAAATGACCGCTTCAGTGGAAGAAGAAAAGCAATACAAAGCCTCCTGGAAACGTTTAGCGCTGTTTAGTGTGCTGTTTGTTTTGCTTACGGTTGCTGGCTTTTATGCCATTTATGATCATTTCTCCGGTCGTAGTTTAACCTTTGATTTTCGTTTGTTCGCCCCGGAAGTACTCAGCGTTACTGTCTTGCTTTTGCTTATCTATTTTTCCGCCGATGGCTTACGTCTATATTACACACTGCGGGCTCTGGGTTACCGGATACCTAAGAAAGCCATGGCAAAACTGGTTTTTATCAATATTTTCTTTTCCAATATTACGCCTATGGCGACCGGCGGCGGCTTTGCTCAAGTTTGGTTTCTGCACGAACACGGCGTGCCTATTGGTAAGGCAACAGCGGCCACGACGATTCGCACGGTACTGGCTATTTTCTTTATTTTCTCACTGACGCCGGTATTTTTGTTAACGCTGGAACCTTTGCAGGACAAAGCGATTATTAGCGATATTGGTACTGCACTAGCGGTATTTATTGTACTGTACCTGCTCTTTTTCGCCGTCGTTTTACTCAGAGCGCATTGGCTTATTGGACCCTTAAGTTTCCTTTGTAAGGGCATACATAAATTGCAACTGATTAGCCCGGAGCGTCATCTGCGTTGGCAGTATAAAACGCGACGCGAGATGCTGCGCTTTTCTCATAGTTTTTCCGAATATTGTCGTGGGCCGAAAGTCGCTATTATACTGTCCGTGTTATTTACCTTCATTTTCCTGCTCAGTCTGTTCAGTTTTCCGGCATTATTGATGTGGGGGCTGGGATACGATGTAAATTATTTGATAAGCCTGGGACTGTTGGTTGTCACAACTTTTATAATGTATTTTGCGCCAACCCCGGGGGCATCCGGTATTTCTGAAGGCGTTTTCGGTAGCTTTTTCAGTGACATCTTAGCTAAAAATCATTTGCTGTTGGTTACCTTCAGCTGGCGCTTTTTAACCATCTATTTGGGCATGCTGTTGGGGCTGTTTATTTTACAACGATACTTAGTTAACTCCGCCAAAACACAGGGCATACAATGAATAAAAAGAAATTATTAAAAGCCCTGTTCTACTTAAATATAGCCATAGTTGTCAGCCTTATTGGCTATAAAGTTTATTTGAACCTGGTGACTTCTGAATTCGAGGCAGAGCATACAGATCAGCTTGCAGCTATCAGCGCCAGGCTGGAAGGACAAGACAGTTACAGTTTTGCGGTGGTTGGTAACATCAATAATTCGGTAGGCATTTTTGAACGCCGCATTATTCCAATGCTGAACGATGCCAATGTCGACTTTCTCGTGTCCGCAGGAAATGCTGTTAGCAGCGGCGGAGAGGACAAATACCGGGCAATACGGGGTACTCTGTCCCGTTTGGATATGCCTTATTTATTGACCTTTGGTAACAACGAATACGAAGAGTTTGGCAGCTTTCGTTTTTATGATCACTATGGGCCTCATTTTTTCAGCTTTACCGCCGGTGACAGCCGTTTTATCTTCCTCGACAGCACTGAAAAAACCCCCTGGCAGTGGCAGTTACGGTGGTTAACCGACACTCTTAAGGCGGATGAATCGACGCATCGGTTTGTTTTTATTGGCCACCCACCTCTGGAGCCGGAAGAAGCGTTTTTTCTGGCCGAGGATGACGACTTTTTACAGCCTGCTGAATTCAGAAGCGCGTTGCTGCAGACGCTGGAAAACTTTGGTGTCGACCGGGTGTTTTCATCAAACATTTCAATCTATTCGGAACAAGAACATAACGGCATACCTTACATAACAACCGGTGGTGCAGGTGGTCTGGTACTGAACCAGGATGAGAGCTTTTATCACTATGTGAAAGTGACCGTGAGCGCCGATGGTTCCGTCGAGCATTCGGTTGAAGAGCTGGAAGTTGGTCAGCACCCCATTTTGAAGCAACTGGAAAGTCTGTGGTTTTTTATCCACTCCCTGTTTTATGTGGGTTACCTCAACTTTATTCTGTTAGTCAGTTTGTTCCTGGTTATCAGCACCAAGCTCTATAACGCTGTGTTTGTCGGAAAAGAGTACTATCCGGACTACGACATTGACCCAGAGCCCTGGCTTAAGAAAACCATGCGGGTGGCTATGTTTACCAACAATTACTTGCCCTTTATTGGTGGCGTACCTATTTCTATCGAACGCTTACGAAGCGGACTGGTGCAGCTTAAGGACAAAGTTCTGGTTGTTGCACCGCGTTATCAACGTGCAGCAGAAAAAGAAGAGAATGTGGTGCGTATGCCTTCGTTATTCTCTTTTGGTGAAAAAAGCGAGTTTCGATTTGCCAATATTTTTTCAGGCGCCGTACGTAAAAAGGTCAAAGCGTTTAAGCCGGATATTATTCATGTACACCACCCGTTCTGGATAGGGTCGCTCGGGGTTTTTGTGGCTCGCAGACTTAAA
>NZ_DFTS01000037.1:74049-74914 GCF_002383015.1 Idiomarina sp. UBA4206 | reverse complement strand
GCATTGAGTTTGATCGCTTTCAGCAGGTTGACTCGAAACAGGTTGAGGACTTGCGTAAACAGCAGAATATTGGCGACGAAACCGTTTTTGTCAGCGTTTCCCGGCTCTCTAATGAAAAGAATATCGACTTCATGATAGACGCCATGGCGCAATTGAAGGAGCAGACGGATAAAGCATTCCGGTTGTTGATAGTGGGTGACGGCCATCAGCGTCGCAGATTACAGGGGCGCATTGACGACATGAACCTGCAGCAGCACATTACCCTGGTGGGTGCTGTTCCTCCTGAGCAGATGGCCGCCTGGTACCGACTCGGTGACGCATTTTTATTTGCGTCTCAGTCGGAGACTCAGGGTATGGTTATTCTGGAAGCGATGGCTGCCGGTCTGCCGGTGGTTGCGGTGCGATCAAGCGGTATTGATGATGTCGTTGAAGATGGGCATAACGGTTACAAAACACCGGCTAAGCAGTCGTTATGGTGTGAGCGGGTTAAACAAATTCTGGATGATACGGATTTGCGCCAGAGCCTTTCAGACAATGCTCTGGCGTTTGCCCGTGACTATTCTGTTGAAAAGTTCAGTAAGGACGTGCGCCTTATTTACGCCGAGACTCTGGCTCGTTACCACCAGACCAAGTAGCGTTACAAAATATGGTTGCCGAATACCAGTAACTGGCAGACAACAACGGCTGTTGTTAATAAAACGCGAATACGATAGTAGCCCATATAAGAAGTCATGGCGGAGCTGCGGGCGAGTTTTTGTTCAAAGAAAAGGACTAAAACAAAACCGAGCATTTGCAGACCCAGAGACCAGGCGGGTAGGTTAATGAGTATTGTGAACCAGGCTAAAAGAGCAAAAACATTGCTTAG
>NZ_DFTS01000037.1:68964-73964 GCF_002383015.1 Idiomarina sp. UBA4206 | reverse complement strand
AGTAGTAAGCCTGCGGTTTTTTCGCTTTCAGCACGGTGCAAAGCACGCCCCCATAAGGTGCCACCTAAAAAGGTTAATATAATAGCGCCGTAGGTGATTAAGAACTCCAGCGGTTGTATGCCCCAAAATGCGCCCGTCCCCATTAATGCAGCAAGAGACGATGCTAAAAAGGGGATTAGCCCGAGAAAGCCCAGTGTGTGTATAAGCCAGTTTTTGCCTTTATTCATAAGCAAATCAGTCCACCAGAAGTGAGTTATAGTTGTTTTTACGGTAATTGTTCTCTTTACGTTTAGTCTAACTTTAAATAACTTGCGTAATAAACGATAACAACAATGTCTTTTTTCTCTCGTCGACTTTCCCCTACAGGCCTGTTGTTTACGAGTTTCAGTTGCTTTAGTAAAAGTCAGCCGATACTATTTCGGCCCTTTGACTTTTAGTGACGCTAACGTTGCTGGGCGCAAGATCTATGAATAAACGGATACTGGTTACCGGAGGCTGCGGTTTTATTGGCTCGCATACCGTGGTTGAGTTAATACTCAACGGTTACCAAGTGGTTGTTGTTGATAACCTGAGCAACAGCAGCGCGTCGGTCATTGATAAAATACAGAAGGTTACAGGCAAGCGGCCGGACTTTCATCAAGTCGATATTTGCGACATCGACGCATTAACCGGTGTCTTTCGGCAGTACTCTATTGATGGCGTTATCCATTTTGCGGCGCTAAAGAATCCCCAGGAAAGTTATCAGTTAAGAGACCAGTATTTTACGACTAATGTGGACGGTACGCGTAAACTGCTATCGGTAATGAAAGCATTTTCTGTTACCCGGCTAGTGTTTTCGTCTTCTGCTGTCGTATATGGAAACCCGTCAACAGTACCAATTCCTGAATCGGCCCCAGCGGGAGACGTCACTAACCCGTATGGCGAGACTAAATTTCAGTCTGAATGCGATTTAAGTCATTACTGTAACAGCAATGCCAATTTTTCTGCGGTCAGTTTGCGTTATTTTAACCCGGCGGGAGCCCATCCTTCTGGGGGCCTCGGCGAACAACCGCTTAAGCCAGCGGCAAACCTGGTTCCGGCTATTGGTGATGTCATTACTGGCAAAGCCGATTCAGTTCATGTTTACGGCCATGACTATTTGACCGATGACGGCACAGCGATACGCGATTACATTCATGTCTGTGATATTGCAAAAGGCCATGTTGCTGCACTGGAAGTGGGGTTTGCACAAACCGGGCATCAGGTTTTTAATCTGGGAACGGGCAAAGGCGAGTCGGTGCTTGAGGTTATACGTGCCTTTGAAAAGGCGAGCGGGCGCACCATCCCGGTTCAGTTTTCAGGCAGGCGGCAGGGCGACGTAGAGAGTTGCTACGCCGAGGTAGACAAAGCCCATAGAGAGCTAAACTGGCGAGCAGAGTCGGATTTGAGTGTTATAGCCCGGGACTACTGCCACTGGTTATCGCTGTCGAGCTGATACAGTGAGATATCACTGACTTTATCCGCTGTCACTGCCTGGTAACCACACAGCAAAAAAGAGTTTAGCCGGAAGTATTTTGCCGCGTGTTGCTGCTTTTCAAGTGGCTGCTCCAGAACCTTAAGCAAGGGGTCACCTGAGGCTTTGGCTACCGCTTCGGCTAAGGTCCACTGTCGGAAAAATGCTTGCTTAGTCAAAGAGCTACCTGTTAGAAATCCATCTTTATAATAGTCACGAATGCGTTGGTAGTTTTTGCTGGTACGCAAGTTCTCAACGTCTATGCCGATACTACAGTTTGTTGAGTAGGCGGCGGCGATGAATCCCGATTTATGAGAAAGTGAGCAATAAACGGGCTGATCGTTTACGCTCAGTAGTGGGGCACCGGAAGGCGTTTTGTCTATAGTGACGTGAACCGGCCCGGAAACCGGCCAGTACTTTCTGACAAGCTGTATCAGTAAGTCCCGTGTTGCTTCCGACACTTGCCGGGGTGATGCGGTGTCGTTGTAGAGCCTATATCCGATAACCATATGCGCTGTTATATTTTTGAAATGTAGAGTGAGATTCTGTACTATTCCGCTTCTTTTTTGAGTATCTGTCCAAACCCTATGCGAGCCTTTGTAGCTGATAGTACATTAGTCCAGACCGAATGTCGTGAACGGCTGAAGCAAATTCCGGCTTCGACCCGACGGCGGCTGAGCTCGTATGCGAAAGTGCTGATAACTGCCATGCTGGAATTGAGTGAAAGACACCCTCAGTTGCAAGAGACGCCGGTGGTATTGGCAACGCGGCATGGCGACTTACACCGCACCGAGAAGTTACTGCGGGAACTGGTGCGGGGGGAAATTTTGTCGCCAACCCAGTTTGCGCTTTCGGTGAATAATGCCGTATTGGGGCAGTACAGCATGGCCGCTGACAACAGGCAGTCTATGACAACCTTGTCGGCGGGTGAGCAAACCTACCCTTTAGGGTGGTTAGAGGCGTTAAGCCAGCTACAAAGCGAAGCTGAGCAGGTATTGCTGTTGTATGCTGATGAAGTGCCTCCTGCGGTGTACTCCGGGCAGGTTAAATCGCCGGTAACCGGTTTTTCTCATGCGGTTTTACTCCATAGAAAAAACGGACAAGAATTGATTTTGGATCGTCGGGTTGGAAAAGAAAGTCAATTACAGGAAGACGTCTGGTCAGTTGCTAACAGCGTGCAGAAAATATTGGATGCCGGCGGCGATAAGGTGGTTAAAGACTATAACGGGGTAAGGTGGAGCTGGCATGTTGCTTAGTCTCTGGCAGGTCATTAATCGCACCTGGCGACGTTTCGCCACAGGGCTTTGCTTTGCCATTTTTGGCTTAGGTGGCCTGTTGCTGTCGGTGACTGCGTTGCCTTTGCTCGCCTTACTATCTAACGGAAATGAACAGCAGCGCCAGGCCCAGGCCCGGCGGTTAGTGCAACTCACGTTTAAGTGGTTTATCGGCGTAATGAAGTGGACCGGGGTGTTCAACTTTGACTTTAAGGCAATTGAGAAGCTACGAAGCGTTCGGGGTCATGTCATTATTGCGAATCACCCCTCCTTAATTGATGTCGTGGCATTGATTTCTTTTGTGCCGAATCCAGACTGTGTGGTTAAGTCACACCTGTGGAAGAACCCCTTTATGCGGGGCGTTATCCGTTCAACGGGTTATTTAAGCAATGACGATCCGGAAGATTTGGTCAACGACTGTGAGCGCTCGCTGGCGCAGGGGAATAACCTCATTATATTTCCTGAAGGTACGCGGACGACACCCGGAGAAGCGGTCAAGTTCCAACGTGGCGCAGCGCATTTGGCGTTGCGTACACGGGCTAAAATTACGGCACTACGCGTGGATTGCGTACCTGTAACTTTGATTAAAAATGAGGCCTGGTACTGTGCACCGCAACAAAAGCCGACCTTGTCGGTGCATTATTTGGGCGAAATAGATTCAGCCGTATACTGCAATGCTGAAAAGCTTAGCATTGCCGCGCGTCAACTGACTCGCGACTTACAGAATTACTATGAAAAGGTGTTAGAAGATGACGGAAAACCTGAAGCAAGAGATCAAAGCCTTGATTATCGAGTCGCTGGATCTTGAGGATGTTGAGGTATCAGATATCAATGATTCAGCCGCGTTATTCGGAGACGATGACGATGGCCTGAACCTCGATTCCATTGACGCATTGGAACTGGGTTTGGCAATAAAGAAGAAGTACGACGTAAAGCTGGATGCAAACTCAGCGGAAACAAAAAAGCACTTTTACAGTGTTGATACGTTAGCGGACTTTGTCGCTAATAATCGCGGCGAATAAACGAGGGAACGATGAAAACGAAAGACGAAGTGTATGCGCGATTAGTTCAAATTCTTGAAGAAGACTTCGAGATAGAATCTGATGATATTTCTTTAGACGCAAACCTGTATCAGGACTTGGATCTTGATTCGATTGATGCGGTAGATTTAGTGGTTAAATTACGCGAAATCACTGGTAAAAAAATCAGCCCGGATGCGTTTAAAGCGGTGCGTACTGTCGAGGATGTTGTCGAAGAAGTTTATAAACTCGTTCACAGCAATTAATGAAAACCGCTCTGCGTTTATTAATCAGTGGCTTACTGATTGCCTACCCTCTGATGGTTTGGTGGTTTGCGCAGAACGGCCTGACAAACTGGCTGCTACTGGCACTGATTACCTTGCTGAGTTTAAGCATTGTTGCCCAGGGTATTGGTCATCCCAGAAGCTGGCTTTCAATGGCCGTGTTATTGGTCGTTTCAGTAACGGCTATTTTTGCTGACCAGCTGACAGGTGTGTTGTTCTATCCGGTCTGGATGAATGCGGCATTGCTTCTGGTTTTTGTTGGGTCCTTATGGCGCAAACCGTC
Organism: Idiomarina sp. UBA4206; assembly: GCF_002383015.1. Lineage (NCBI taxonomy): Bacteria > Pseudomonadati > Pseudomonadota > Gammaproteobacteria > Alteromonadales > Idiomarinaceae > Idiomarina > Idiomarina sp. UBA4206. Next base: position 69,612 of record NZ_DFTS01000037.1, on the reverse strand, counting down.
GGTAATAACCCGCTTAGCGACGCTGATGGAAGGCTCATTGTCTGAGAAGGCCGTTGCTTACACTGAAAAAGTGACCATGGTCTGGGCCGTATTTTTCCTTATGAATGGTGCTATTGCGCTGGCGACGGCAGTTCATGGTGACATTGAGCTTTGGACGCTATACAACGGTTTTATATCCTACGTGCTAATTGGGTTACTTTTTGTGGTTGAGTGGAGTGTGCGGCGTGTTGTTAAAAACAAGCACTGAGCAATGGGAGCTGCAATGGCGGCGCCCGGATGCAAAACTAGCCTCAATTAACGGCAAACCCATTAGTGTGTCAACCTGGCTTCAGGATGTGGCTGCCGCTACTCATTGGCTTAATGAGCAGAAAGGCGATACGTTACTTTATCAGCGTGACTGGTATCGTTTTAGTGTTTGGTTCTTCGCGCTGCTAGAGAGTAAAAAGCGAATTATTCTGCCAGCTAATGATAAGCCTGCGACCCTGTCAGAGCTATCATCTCAGTATGCATTCAGAGTACCGGAAGAATTACCCTCCAAAGGGCGTTCTGATGCGCCTTCTTTGATCTTAAAAGGTGACTTAGACTCCCCTCTGACCTTTTTCACCTCCGGTAGCAGTGGCAAACCTAAAGCAGTAGAAAAAACGCTCA
>NZ_DFTS01000037.1:66986-68908 GCF_002383015.1 Idiomarina sp. UBA4206 | reverse complement strand
TCAGACAGTTATGGCTGGAAGTAGAGACGCTGGAGCAAACCTTTGCAGATAAACTAGGCCAGACGGATATTCTGGCCACGGTGACTCATCAGCATATTTACGGGCTTTTGTTTACAGTTCTATGGCCTCTTGCAGCCGGGCGTTCGGTAACATTACCTTTAGTCGATTACCCTGAGCAATTGCAGCAACTATTGGCGAAAGCTGACGGTCGGCGTTACGCTTTGGTAAGCAGTCCTGCACACTTGCAGCGTTTGGATAACTTGCCACAGCTGGCGCAGCATAAAAATGCTTTGACCATGGTCTTTTCGTCAGGTGGACCGTTGCCGGGCTCAGTTCCTAACAACTTCGCTGACAATGAACTGCAGGCCCCCATTGAAGTGTACGGCAGTACGGAAACCGGAGGTATAGCCTGGCGGCAGCGTAATCCGGGTGCTTCAGATAGTTTCAAGCCTCTGGCAGGCATAGAGGTGAGCTGCGACAACAACGATATACTGGTTATTCAGTCACCGTATCTTAAAGAGCCACAAAGGCCGTATACTACAGAAGATAAAGTTCAGCTTCAGGGGCAGGGGTGTTTTCTGTTACTCGGACGCCAGGACAGAGTCACTAAAATTGCTGAAAAGCGAGTATCGCTGAATGAAGTCGAGCAGTTTATTCAGCAGCACGAATGGGTCGAGTCAGCCAAAGCTTGTGTGTTACATAGCCCTCGTGTTGAGTTGGGTTTGGTGTTAGTGCTGAACTCCGCCGGCAATGCAGAACTTAATGCCCAGGGGCGTTTTAAAGTGCGTCAGGAGTTGCGGCATCATTTACAGCAGCGCTTTGAAAAAGTTGTTGTACCTAAACGTTTTCGTTATGTGGCGCAGCTACCTTATAACGGCGCCGGCAAAGTCACTCAGGCTGACCTACAGGCGTTGTTCGAAGAGGAAAAGTAGAGAGATTATGCAGACTCAACTACCTAAGTTTATTCGCTTCTCCGAAAGCGCCGGCGAGAATGAAAAGCCGGCACTTAATGGACAGTTTCAATTAGAAGCAGATTGTATTTATTTGCAGGGTCATTTTCCTTCAGCGCCCATTTTACCCGGGGTCGCACAACTTGACTGGGTGGTGCAGCTTGCCGCTGAGCATTGGTCAACACCCACCTCAATTCAACGCATTGAAGTCCTCAAGTTTAACGACATGATTTTACCCGGGGCGACGGTTGACTTGTTCATTGAGAGAAAACGCGAAGACTGCGTTACCTTTAAATATTCTGACGGTGATAAAGCGCTGTCTTCCGGACGCCTGGTGTTTAATTAATATGTCTCAGTATTGCTTTCTTATTCCTATTTATAATCACGATAAAACCATTACGGCAACGGTTGAGCGACTGCTGCCTTACGAGTTGCCAATTATTATTGTTGATGACGGCTCAAATGTTCATACCAAAGAAGTTCTGGCAACTTTAGCGGAAGAGCATAAGTCACTTGTACTACTGCACACGCTTCCCGAAAATAGTGGAAAAGGCGGGGCGGTTATGGCCGGCTTCCATTTGGCGGCTGAAGAAGGTTTTACTCACGCGTTGCAAATAGACGCTGATGGCCAACATGACAGTAATGATATTCCTGAGTTTTTAGCTTTGTCGAAACAGAACCCCGGTGCGCTGATAAGCGGGTTTCCGCAGTATGATGAGAGCATGCCGACCAGCCGACGCATTGGGCGCAAGATCACTCACTTTTGGGTGCATATCGAAACTTTATCGATGCAGATAAAGGATACTATGTGTGGTTTTCGGGTATATCCCTTGTACCAGACAGTGGGCTTAATAAAGCGTCGCGATATTGGCACACGCATGGACTTCGATATTGAAATTATGGTGCGCCTATACTGGGCGGGTACACCAGTTTTGTTTATTCCAACCAAGGTGATTTACCCACAAGGCGTAT
>NZ_DFTS01000037.1:66387-66954 GCF_002383015.1 Idiomarina sp. UBA4206 | reverse complement strand
CACTGCAGGACAACCTGAAAATTTCCTGGCTGCATACACGCTTGTTTTTTGGCATGTTGCCACGCATTCCGCTTTTATTACTGCGTAGGTTTAAACGTTAATTATGGTGGAGAAGCATTGGGCGAAAAAGAAAGAGCGCGGCAGCTACTGGGGCATCGTTATTGTTCTTCGAGCCTATCAGTACGGCGGCCACTGGTTAATGCGGCTGATTTTAGCGCCAGTGATCACTTACTTCTTTTTGACCGGAGGCGCTCCTCGCAGGGCGTCTCTGGACTTCCTTCGTCGTGTGCATTCATTTGCTGGTGAACAGTCTCCTTTTGTTGCCGAGCCGGGATGGCGCCAAAGTTGGTACCATTTTTGGCAGTTTGGCCTGCACGCTCTGGCAAAAATTGATGCCTGGGTTGGTAAGGTTTCTAAGAACCAGGTGCGCAACTGTGGTGACACCCATTTTGACGATTTAGAAAAACAACCAAAGGGCGGTATTCTAATTGGTAGTCACCTGGGTAACCTGGAGGTTGCGCGAGCGCTGGCTTCAAAAAAGTATACCCGGCGCATGAATGTACTGGT
>NZ_DFTS01000037.1:64851-66348 GCF_002383015.1 Idiomarina sp. UBA4206 | reverse complement strand
TGTTTACCCAACATGCGCAGTCGTTTAACCGTGCATTAAAAAACGTTAACCCGAAAGTTGATATTGACCTTATTCAGGTGACCGACATTGATATGGGACTGACCATATTACTGAAAGAGCGCATTGAACAAGGTGAGTTTGTGGTCATTGTAGGGGACAGAACCTCGGTGACTCAGCCCGGGCAGACCATAGATCAGGAGTTTTTAGGTAAGCCGGCTGCATTTGCCTTAGGGCCCTGGATATTGGCCAGTGTGTTAGAATGCCCCGTATACTTTTTATTCTGCTTAAAGAACCCCGATGACGGACATTACGATTTATATCTCAACCATGCGTGTGACCAACTGAAGCTACCGAGAAAAAGCAGGCGGGAGGCTTTGCAGCCAGTTCTGAAAGCTTACAGTGAAACACTGGAGAAATTAGCGATACGCTACCCTTATCAGTGGTTTAATTTTTTTGATTTCTGGAAGAAGGACAGTCAGTAGTATGACGACATCGATTATAGCCTTTGGTGGCCGCCCGTTGACCATTAAAGACGTGGTAGAAATAGCCAATGGCAAAGCGCAGGCCGCATTAAGCGATGCGCCGGAGTTTGTCGAAAAAGTCGATGCCGGTGTCCGTTTTCTGGATGAGTTACTTGAGCAGGACGGTGTTATTTACGGCGTAACAACGGGGTATGGCGACAGCTGCACCGTAACGGTACCGGAGAACTTAGTTAATGAGTTGCCCATTCACCTTACGCGTTTTCATGGTTGTGGCCTGGGGGATACCTTCGATGAGCAGGAAACCCGTGCCATTCTGGCCGCGCGCTTAAGTTCGCTGGCTCAAGGTTATTCCGGTGTCAGCTGGGAGTTGCTGGAGCGCCTGGTGGTGATGCTGAACGAAAACATGCTACCGCTTATTCCAAAAGAAGGTAGCGTAGGTGCCAGCGGCGATCTAACGCCTTTGTCGTACATTGCCGGTGCGCTTATTGGTGAGCGAGACGTGCGTTTTCGCGACAAAGTGATGAACAGTGCAGAAGCTTTTAAAGAGCTTGGCATGTCGGTTCACAAACTGCGGCCTAAAGAAGGCCTGGCCATTATGAACGGTACTGCTGTAATGACTGCATTGGCTTGCCTGGCCTGGGACAGAGCGGAGTATATAACCCGGTTATCCAGCCGTATTACTTCTTTGGCGAGCATAGCCCTGGAAGGAAACAGTAACCATTTTGATGACCTGCTGTTTGCCGTGAAACCTCATAAAGGGCAGCAACAAGTAGCCAGCTGGATCCAGCAAGACCTGAACCATGTGGAGCACCCGAGAAATTCATCGCGCCTGCAGGACCGTTATTCCATTCGCTGCGCGCCTCATGTTATCGGCGTATTGAAGGACAGTTTACCCTGGTTTCAAGAAACCATAGAAAATGAATTAAACAGCGCCAATGACAACCCCATTATTGACGGTCTGGGAGAGCACGTTCTGCATGGTGGGCATTTCTATGGCGGTCATATTGCTATGGTA
>NZ_DFTS01000037.1:58254-64719 GCF_002383015.1 Idiomarina sp. UBA4206 | reverse complement strand
CGATGAAAACGGCTGTGGCGAACTTGGCGGACCTGCATGATCGGCAAATGGCGCTGCTGATGGACACGAAAATGAACCACGGTTTGCCCTCTAATTTGTCTGCGGCAGAAGGCGAGAGAACATCCATTAACCATGGCTTTAAAGCGGTGCAAATTGGCTGCTCAGCCTGGACCGCCGAGGCATTGAAATTAACCATGCCCGCCAGTGTCTTTTCGCGTTCAACTGAGTGTCATAACCAGGACAAAGTGAGCATGGGTACTATTGCTGCCCGTGACTGTATTCGTATTCTGGAGCTGACCGAACAGGTGGTTATCGCAACCTTGCTGGCAGCTTATCAAGGCGTTGAGTTGCGCAAGCGCATAGCAGAGAAGCCTGTGAGCCCATCGTCTGGTGTTGTTGAAATGCTTGAAAGCCTGGCCAGCCAGTTTGACCTACTGACGGAAGACCGTCAGTTAGAGCCGGAGTTACGCTATTGGCTGACCCAGTTACGATTAAAAGTCTGGAACTTGTATCAGGAGCCAGCATGAAACAAACCAGTTTGACTATTGATGTTCCCTTTTTCGATGTCGACGCCATGCACGTTGTCTGGCACGGGCATTACATAAAATACATTGAAATGGCGCGCAGCGAGTTGTTGCGCACCTTCAATTATGACTATCCGGATATGGAAGCCAATGGTCATTTGTGGCCAATTGTCGACTTACGCTTAAAGTACGTTGCGTCGGCTACTTACGGACAGCACATAAGGGTAACTGCCACTCTGGCTGAGTGGGAACACCGACTGAAGATGAATTATGAAATTCGCTGTGTTGAGAGTAACGAGCTATTAACTAAAGCCACCAGTGTGCAGGTAGCCGTGTGTAAAAAAACGCGCGAAATGCTGTTTGAATCCCCTGACATTGTGTTTGAAAAGCTGGGGGTTGAGCGCTCATGATGCGTTTATTGGTGGCAACGGTGTTCTTTATGGTCTCAGCAGTTACTTCTGCCGAGGACGATAACTCGTTAAAGGCGCTGTCGGCATTAGAGAAGCAATCAGAGCCGTTGCCGCTGTCGCTGGACTTCCATCAGAAAAAACAGTTGTCAGGGCTGCCGAGGCCTTTGGTGAGTTCGGGGCAACTGGATATTAGTACGGATGAAATTATCTGGACAACCGAGCAACCTCAGCAGCAGGAATTGACCATAAACCGTCAGGGTATTTTTGAGCAGGGCGGTGCGGAGTCGATAAGTGGCAGTGACACCATTGCGCAGTTGTTATTGGCTATTTTGCAACAGGATGAAGCGGTGCTTAAGCAGCAATTCAACCTGTCGGTAGAGCAAGAGTGTGTGGTGATGGTGCCAAAAGCAGACGCGCTGGCCAGTGTGATTGAAAAAATCCACAGCTGTGGAGATCATCGCGTTGAACTTGTGGAGTTGTTTGAGCAAAACGGTAACACCACCCGTATTGAACTGAGCCAAAGGTAACATGGAATGAAAGGCGCACGCGCCGCTAGGGCGCCTCGATTACTGCTGCTGTTTGTTTTCATTACTATTGTGGTATCGGGGCTTTTTATGCAGTTGCCGAATACGCAATGGAGCAGCAGTCTGGCAGATGCTCTGCCTAATGAAGTCTCTGATCTGCAGCGCAGTTATTTAAAAAGCCAGCAACCTAACTCGCAGCAATTGTTGCTGGGGTTTGAATCGAAGCAGCATTCCGAAACTGAGATTCTTAAGGTTGTGCAGGAGCAGTTACGTCAGCTGTTCCACGTAGAACCCACCCTACAACTGGCTGAAATGACAAACCCAAAAGCGGTATTGTCATTTTATCAACAGCAGGCTGGACGACTAGCAACGTTTCGTGACAGGCAAATGCTTGCAAGTGGTGACTATGGAGCGTTGGTTGCTCGCGCCCAAAAAACCTTACAAAGTCCCGCCCCGGTTTTAACACCGCTGCAAAGCGATCCGCTATTACTGACACAGCGCTTTATACAGCAATTACCAGACTTAATGCCGGGGTATGAGAGCCACGGCGGGCTTTATACTCGTTCGTCAGAATCAACCCGACAGGTATTGGTACCGCTGCGTATTGCAGGCGATGCGTTAAGCGTGAACCAGTCCGGGCAGTCCGTTAAGGCAATAAATGACTTTACCAGTAAAGTTACTGAGCAGTTGCCCGGTATTCAGCTCTATAAAAGTGGATTGCTGTTTCATTCCGATGCGGCAGCAAAACAGGCCAAAAAAGAAATGACCTGGTTTGGTGGGCTGTCTCTTGTGGTGGTACTGGCTCTGTTACTCTGGGTTTTCCGTTCGGGGCAGCAGTTGTTCTATACGCTGCTGTTGTTGGGTGTGTCGGCAGCGACGGGTCTATTGGTCACTTTGTTACTAAGCTCCCGGCCGCATGTGCTGATGCTGGTGTTTGCGACCAGCTTTATCGGCTTGTGCATTGACTACGTTATTCATGGCTTTATTGCCCGCAGTCATGGGAAAACGGCCTGGTCTGTACTGAAACCGGCTTTATGGCTCAGCGGTTTAACCACTGTTTTAGGTTATGTCTTACTTCTGCTGCTGCCTTTACCTTTATTGCAGCAATTAGGCATTTTTATGGCAGTGGCTTTAATCACTGCTATGACTCTGGTGGTGACGACGCTGCCATGGTTGCCGGAGCCAAAAGAGCCGGCCCCGCGCTGGCAGCAGTTCTGCCTCAATATGACCAAGCTTTACCGGCAGATGCGTAACAAAACCACAACACATTGGTTAAGTGCTATGGCTCTGACCACCCTGGGCTTGCTGGTGTGGTCATTTACCGCTAATGATAACGTCCGGTTACTGGCCAGTTCACCGGAGTCGTTGCTGCAGCAGGAAAATCATTTGCGGGAAACCACCGACTTTTATTTTCAGCCCGATGTACTGTTGGTGGCTGGCGAAACGAAGCAGCAAGCGCTAGAGCGTACCGGCGACTTAGCCAACTTGAACGGCAGCGTCAGTCTTTACGATTACGTGTTGCCGGTGTCAGAACAGCAACAAGTGGTGGAAGGTCAGCAAAGCCTTTTTAAAAGCCAGGCCGGCGAAGGCTATCTGCAATGGTTGGGTATCGACGCGCCTGCATTCAACGGCACCCCCCAGAAACACCCTTTAGAAAACCAGTTCTTATACCCAGCCGAAGCAGGCTGGATGAGCGTTGTCCGGCTAAAACAGCCATTTAGTTCGGGTGATATTAAAGAGATACCAGGCAGACTGGAGCATTTTAACCCCATTGAGCATGCATCAGACGCATTGACCGAATATCGGCATTCCATGCAGCTATGGCTCATTGCTTTACTGGTCGTTTCTTTACCCATACTGGCGCTATTTTTACGCTCACAACAGAGTCATAAGCAGCGTGTTCAGGCGGCATGGCAGGTTACCTGTGTTATGACGCTGTCGGTCGCAACAGCGTTGCTGCTGGCTCAGCTAATACAACCTCTGAACTTGTTTCATTGTATTGGCGCTATGTTCGTATTGGTGCTTAGTATCGACTACGGCGTTTTCTGCGCAGGGCGTTTAAAGCGACAGCATGCGCTGCAGGCCATTTATCTGTCAGCTTTCACTACCATGGTGGCTTTTGGTGCATTAAGTTTCAGCTCAACGCCAGCCATTGCTGCTTTCGGTATTATTGTTTTAATTGGGGTCTTTATGAGTGCCCTGTTCAGTCCGTTGATAATAGAGTCGCCTGATAGCTAAGGAAAGAATCATGCAGGAATCGGTTTATGATGTGGCAATTATTGGTGCAGGGCCCGCAGGGGCAACTGCTGCTGCCATGTTGGCAAAGGCTGGAAAGAGTGTGTTGGTGGTTGAGAAGCAGAAGTTTCCGCGATTTTCTATTGGCGAAAGCCTGCTGCCCCAGTGCATGACCTTTATTGAAGAAGCCGGGTTGCTGGACACGGTGCTGGAAAACGCAGAGCGGCTGGGGTTCCAGTACAAGGAAGGTGCCGCTTTTTATTATAACGGCAATAAAGTGGACTTTGACTTCCGCAAAAAATCCAGTGAAGGGCCGGGCACTACTTATCAGGTTAAACGTGAGCATTTTGATCAGTTACTGGCGCAGGGCGCGGCAGAGAAAGGTGCAGAAGTCAGACACGGTATTGCGCTGGAAGCCATTGATTTTAGTGACCCGGATGCGGTTAAATTGAGCTTGTCCAGCACCACCGGGAAGACGGAATCAAAAGCTCGTTTTGTGCTGGATGCCAGTGGTTTTGGTCGAGTACTGCCGCGCTTATTGTCGTTAGAGTCGCCGTCGGACTTTCCAGTGCGCCAGGCCGTTTTCTGTCATGTGAAATCTGAACTTACCGGCGGACACTTCGACCGGACTAAAATTCTCATCACGGTGCACCCACGGAACCCTGAAGTTTGGTACTGGCTCATTCCTTTTGCAGATGGTACCGCCAGTATTGGTGTTGTTGGTGCCAGTGAGTACTTTGCAGAAAAGGACAGCGAAAAAGAAGCGCTGTGGAAATTGGTGGCAGACGAGCCTTACCTGCTTGAAGTGTTAGGCGAATACAAGGTAGTTCGTGCTGAACAGCGTATTACTGGCTATTCAGCCAATGTGGATCGTCTCTATGGCGACCGGTTTGCGTTGCTCGGTAACGCCGGTGAATTTTTAGATCCGGTTTTTTCTTCGGGGGTGACCATTGCAATGCAGTCTTCATCGCTGGCGGTGCCGTTGGTGCTTAAAGAGCTGAATAATGAGCCCCAGGACTGGCAGAAGCAATACAGTGACCCTTTGCGTGTCGGTATTACAACCTTTCGCACTTTTGTAAAGGGTTGGTATGATACCCGCTTTCAGGATGTCATTTTTTATCCTGACCAGCAGCAACAGGTGAAAGCGATGATTTGCTCAATTCTGGCTGGCTACGCATGGGATACCAACAACCCTTATGTTCGCGATAGCGAGCGGCGCTTGAACGTATTGGCGGAGCTATGCAGCTAGTATCTCTTAAAGGCGTTTTCTTACTGCTGGTAATGACCATCCTTGCCGGTTGCCAGTCGTTGAGTGGGCATTCCGTTCAGGTGCCTGTTGCCGACGGGAGTTACCAACTGCAGCACAGCTGGCCGGAAAAGCCTGTGCAGCTATGGCAGAAGGTAGAGTGGCAAAAAGGGCAGCAGCAACGCACTCTTATGGTTTCGGCTGTTTTTGGTAATGAGCGACTGTTGTTGGTTGCGTTGTCTCCACTTGGACATGAATTATTTCGCAGCGAGATTACTCAAGCGAACGGACTGAGCTTTAAGGGCAGTGAAGCTTTTGACGATGCGCGCCTGGCTCTGCAGGTATGGGCAGATTTGCAAATGGCGCTGTGGCCGCTCGATTTTGTTAATTCAAATTTAGACGGTATGAGCTTACAGACCACCCAGACAAAACGTGAACTTTGGCATAACGGCCAGTTGCTATGGTCAGCAGCTAATGACGATGCCAGTCTGCAACGGGTTATTCAGAATAAATCCATGGGTTATCAATTGGTGATAACAACCCTAGAGTATGAGCTATTAGAAACTGATGACAGTAACACTGAGTGAACCGGGCGCTATTTGTGCGTCGGGCCACAATTGCGAGACCATTTGGCAGGCAGCACTAACGGGCGAGCAGGCCGGCTTGAGGGCGTCTGCTTTCGTTACCAACGATGGCACTTCGCTATTTGCCGGGCAGGTAGCGGATGACAAACTGCCAAATATAGACAGCCTGCCGCCGGCAATGCGAACCCGGAATAATCAGTTGGTTGCGGCGGCCTTACAGCAAATTAAAGAGCCACTGCAGGCGCTGATAAATAAGCTGGGCTCTGATCGAGTAGGCGTGATTCTGGGCACCAGTACATCGGGCATAGCTTCGGGTGAAGAAGCGTTAGCACATGATGAAACAAAAGGTGGCCTGCCTGACTCGTTTTATTACGCCATGCAGGAAATGCTCGCACCGGCAGAAAGTGTTGCTGAATTAATGGGTATTACCGGTCCGGTTTACAGCCTTTCTACGGCCTGTTCGTCCAGTGCCCGTGCCTTTATGAGTGGCCGATCTTTATTGCGCTCAGGTATGGTCGATGCAGTGGTTGTTGGCGGTGTTGATTCTCTTTGTCAGCTGACTTTAAATGGTTTTAAAGCGCTGGAGTCGACGTCGACGGGGCGCTGTAACCCCTTTAGCGCGAATCGCGATGGTATTACTATTGGTGAAGCTGCCGGGTTATTTATAGCAACCCGTACAGAAGACAATTTACAACCGCCCTTGGTAACTTTAACTGGTGCCTGCGCTACGTCCGATGCTCATCATATGTCCGCACCACACCCTGAAGGGCGTGGCGCCTTAGCGGCTATGCAGGGGGCGTTGTCAGATGCTGAACTGAGTGCCGAGCAGCTTAGCTACATCAACCTGCATGGCACGGCCACACCACTGAACGACAAAATGGAAGCTTTTGCAGTGAATGAACTGGGTGCTTCGCAGGTTCCGGCCAGTTCTACAAAGGCGCT
>NZ_DFTS01000037.1:55595-58134 GCF_002383015.1 Idiomarina sp. UBA4206 | reverse complement strand
ACGGTGCTATTGAAGCGGTGTTCTGCTGGCTGGCGCTTACTCAACAAAACGGGCTGCCAAAGCATGCCTGGGACGGCGTCAAAGATTCGGATATAACGGATATCAATTTATACCAGGGTGACTCATGGCAGATCCCTGTTGAGCATTGTCTGAGTAACTCCTTTGCCTTTGGTGGAAACAATGTTTCCCTGGTTTTTAGCCGAGGAAAGCAACATGGCGCATAATTTAGACGAGCTGATAAAGCACCAACCCCCCATGCGGCTGATTGATGAGCTGTGCTGGGCCGAACCCGGCAAGGGACAGTGTCGGCTAACGGTCAGTAGCGATAATTTGTTTTACAGCGAATTGCTTCAGGGTCTACCGGCGCATGTTGGCATTGAACTTATGGCACAAAGCATCGCCGCTGTTGCGGGATACCAGCATAAAGCCGCCGGTGGTGAAATTAAGCTGGGCTTTCTACTGGGAAGCCGAAAATATCAGTGCGATATTGCCAGTTTCAAACTGGGCAAACGATACGATGTGTTCGTTGAAGAGTTACATGTTGAGTCGTCAGGGCTGAGTGTTTTTGCGTGTGACATTCGCCATGGCGATAAGGTGATTGCACAAGCCCGGCTGAATGTTTATCAGCCACCGGATGAAAACGCATTTATAGAGGAAAATTATGGTTAAAGGTATGGCTGAACGAGTGCTTGTCACGGGTTCCGGTAAAGGGATTGGTCGGGCAATTGCGCTGCAACTGGCTAAAGATGGCTTTGATCTGGCCATTCATTGTCGCTCAGACAAAACATCGGCGGAACAGGTTGTAGAAGAAGTTAAAGCACTGGGTCAACAGGCGTCTTTACTGGTGTTTGATGTTAGTGACCGCGAAGCTGCCCGACAGGCGATAGAACAGGATATTGCAGATAACGGCGCTTATTATGGTGCGGTGTGTAATGCCGGCATCACCCGCGACGGCGCTTTCCCTTCGCTAACGGAAGATGACTGGGACAGCGTGCTGCAAACTAACCTGGGCGGTTTTTATAATGTGCTGCACCCGTTAATTATGCCCATGATCCAGCAGCGCCGGGGCGGCCGTGTGGTCACTATTGCTTCGGTTTCCGGTATTGCCGGTAATCGTGGGCAGGTTAACTATAGCGCTTCTAAGGGCGGGGTTATTGCGGCGACTAAAGCCTTATCGCTGGAGCTGGCTAAGCGCAAAATTACCGTTAATTGTGTAGCTCCGGGACTGATTGAAACAGACATGACCGGTGAGCTCGAGCATGAGAAAGACATTTTATCCATGATACCCATGCGCCGTGCGGGTAAGCCGGAAGAAGTCGCGGGTTTGGTTGGCTATCTGTTCCAGCCGTCAGCCGCTTACATTACGCGCCAGGTTTTCTCGGTTAATGGTGGGTTAGTTTAATGAAACGTGTGGTCGTAACCGGTATGGGCTGTCTGACAGCTTTTGGTGACAACTGGTCAAGCTTTCGGAGTCGTCTGGAAAGCGGTAAAAATGCCGTGGTTAATATGCCCGAGTGGGAACGTTTTGAAGGGTTGAACACACGCCTGGCAGCACCGATTCAGCCAGCGTTTAAAAAGCCTTCGCATTACTCCCGTAAAGCGGTGCGCTCCATGAGCGGCGTTAGCTTAATGGCCACCCGGGCAACCGAGTTAGCATTAACCGATGCCGGGCTACTGGAGCACCCTTGTATTAGTGACGGAAGCTGCGGTGTTGCTTATGGCTCTTCGACCGGAGATACCGAGCAGATGAAAATCTTCGGTAATATGCTGGAAAACGGTGATATGACCGGTCTGAATGCAACGACTTATATAAAGAGCATGGCTCATACCACGGCGGTTAATCTGGGCGTATTTTACGGCGTCAAAGGGCGGGTACATACCACAAGTTCAGCCTGTACATCCGCTTCTCAAGGTCTGGGTTATGCCTATGAAGCCATTCTTTACGGTCACCAGAAAGTCATGATAGCCGGTGGTGCAGAAGCCTTGTGTCCTTCTGAAGCTGTGGTGTTTGACACCTTATACGCGACCAGCACCCGCAATGAAGCACCAGAGCAGACGCCCCGACCTTTTGACAAAAATCGTGATGGACTGGTTATTGGTGAAGGTGCGGGAACCTTTATTCTTGAAGAACTGGACCATGCTCTGGAGCGTGGAGCGACAATTTACGCTGAGCTGGTTGGCTTTGGAACTAACTCGGATGGCGCCCATGTTACTCAGCCTACGGCGGAGACCATGGCGGTGGCAATGCAACTTGCGTTACAGCAAGCAAGCTTAGAACCGGAGCAGGTCGGTTATGTAAATGCGCACGGTACTGCTACCGATCGCGGCGATGTTGCTGAATCTAATGCTACCGCAAAGGTATTTAAACGCCCGGTGCCTATCAGTTCGCTGAAGAGCTACTTAGGCCACACTTTGGGAGCTTGTGGCACCATCGAAGCCTGGGCCAGCATTCATATGATGCGGGAGAACTGGTTCGCACCAACAGTGAACCTGACCGATATTGATTCGGAATGTGGCGACCTGGATTACATTACCGGAC
>NZ_DFTS01000037.1:43631-55508 GCF_002383015.1 Idiomarina sp. UBA4206 | reverse complement strand
CCGAGAGATCGAGACAGACTATGTCATGACCAATAATTTTGCCTTTGGCGGCATTAATACCTCATTAATTTTTAAACGTTGGAATAACTCAAAATAATATAAGGAAATAGATAATGAAAAAGCTGTTTGTAGTTGCTGTTGTGGTATTGAGTTCATTGTTGTCATTGCAGGTGGAGGCTCGCAATGACTTAGTAACACTGGAGCTTAAGCCCGTAATGGAAAGTAATAAAGCGAAAGAGGCTTTGCTTGATATTCCGGTCTACTTTGCTGGTCAGTCGCACCCGGAAGTAGCTCAGTCAATGGGTGTTGTCACAACCAGCCGTAAGACGAATGCGCTGAATAAATCTGACCGTGAAGCTTGTGAATGGGTTTTGTTGTCGGCATTGAAAGTGCTGCAAGACAACGCGCGTGATAACGGTTACGATGCAGTCATTAACATTAAATCAAATTATGAGCATAATGAGTTCAGCAGTGCCGAGGAGTTTCAGTGCGGCGCTGGCTTTTTAATGGCTGGTGTAGCCTTAAAAGGTGAAGTGGTTAAATTCAAATAAGGATAATAACAATGAAATACCTACTGGGAGCAGTGGCAGTCAGTTTGCTGACAGCCTGCTCACAAAATGTTGAAACAGAACAAGAGGCGAATACGCAATCTATGTCGTATCCGGACACGCGTAAAGGCGATGTGGTTGATACCTACTTTGGAACCGAAGTAGCAGACCCGTATCGTTGGTTAGAAGATGACCGTAGCGAAGAGACAGAAAACTGGGTTAAAGCTCAGAATGAAGTGACTTTCGCACACCTGGAGTCCATCCCATATCGCGAAACGATAGAAAAGCGTCTGACCGAATTGTGGAACTACGAGAAAATCAGCGCACCGTTTAAAGAAGGTGATTACACTTACTTTTACAAAAACGACGGCCTGCAAAACCAGTATGTGGTGTATCGCCAAAAAGGTGATGAAGAGCCGGAAGTGTTTCTGGACCCGAATACTTTCAGTGAAGATGGCACGACTTCGCTGGCGCAATTAACCTTCTCTGACGACGGTTCGCTAGCGGCTTACTCAATTTCTGAAGGTGGTAGCGACTGGCGTAAAATTATCGTCATTGATGCCGAAACCAAGGAGCAGCTGGAAGATCCTTTAGTGGATATTAAATTCAGCGGTATTTCCTGGGTAGGCAATGAAGGTTTCTACTACTCCAGTTATGACAAGCCAGAAGGCAGTGAGCTTTCGGCAAAAACCGATCAGCATAAACTTTATTACCATGAGTTGGGCACGGACCAGTCTGACGACAAGTTGGTGTTTGGTGGAACGGATGCTGAGAAACACCGCTATGTCGGTGGCTCAGTAACCGATGATGATCGTTATCTACTCATTTCAGCGGCTAACTCAACCTCGGGTAATAAACTGTTTTTAAAAGACCTGACCGATGAAGACAGTGAACTGGTTACCGTTCTTGATCATACCGACTCTGATACTCGTGTATTAGATAACGACGGTTCAAAGCTTTACCTGGTGACGAACCTCGATGCGCCAAACCAGCGCGTTGTGACCGTTGATGCCAGTAATCCAACGCCTGAAAACTGGGAAAACTTTATTCCAGAAACTGAAAACGTGTTGAGCGTATCAACCGGTGCGGGCTATATCTTTGCCGAGTACATGGTCGACGCCGTGGCTCAGGTTAAGCAATATGCCTATAACGGCGATATGGTTCGTGAAGTGCAGCTTCCGGGTGTGGGCAGTATTGGTGGCTTCTCAGGTAAAAAAGAAGCGGATGAGTTGTACTACACCTTTACCAACTACAGCACACCGTCAACGATTTATAAATTCGACCCTGATCAGGGCGGCTCTGAAGTTTATGCTGAATCCGGTGCTGATTTTGATTCTGCCAACTACGAATCAAAGCAGGTCTTTTATACTTCCAAAGATGGTACCGAAGTACCTATGATCATCACCTACAAAAAGGGAACAGAGCTGGATGGCTCTAACCCAACAATTTTGTACGGTTATGGTGGTTTTAATATTAGCCTGACACCTTCATTCAGTATTGCTAACGCAGCCTGGTTAGAAATGGGCGGTGTTTACGCTGTCGCTAACCTGCGTGGCGGTGGTGAATACGGTAAAGACTGGCATAAAGCGGGTACTAAGCTGCAAAAGCAAAACGTTTTTGATGACTTTATTGCAGCAGCTGAGTACCTGATTGATGAGAAATACACATCGTCTGAGCAATTGGCGGTTCGTGGCGGCTCTAATGGTGGCTTGCTAGTCGGCGCGGTTATGACTCAGCGGCCGGAACTTTTTGCCGTTGCATTGCCTGCAGTAGGTGTTCTGGACATGCTTCGCTATCACACCTTTACTGCCGGCGCTGGCTGGGCGTATGACTACGGTACAGCGAACGACAGCGAAGAAATGTTTGAGTATTTGCTGGGTTACTCGCCGGTTCACAACGTGGAAGAAGGCGTGGCTTATCCGGCAACGCTGATCACTACGGGTGACCATGATGACCGCGTGGTTCCTGCGCATTCATTTAAGTTTGCTGCAGAGCTTCAGGACAAAGCGGGCGGCGAAGATCCTCAGCTTATCCGTATTGAAACCAATGCCGGGCATGGTGCTGGTACACCGGTGTCAAAAACCATTGAACAGTATTCAGACATATTCGGCTTTACTCTGTATCACATGGGGTTTGAACAACTTCCTGAATAACCACTGACTCGCAAAGGTTTCGTTGTAATTGACGGAACCTTTGCGTCATTCTTTCGCTATTTTTCACACTTTCCGTTAATCTCTTCCCTTATCATTCTCGTATAATGAGGATTCAATAATGACGAGCGATTTTAATATTATGTGGGTAGTTGGCGCACTGATTGTCGTACTGTTGCTGATTGCTTCAGTGCGCATTGTTCCGCAGCAAAGCGTTTATCTGGTCGAATTGTTCGGTCGTTACCGCCGTATGCTGACGCCCGGTCTTAACTTTATCATTCCGTTGATTGAGCAAGTTGCTCATAAACAGTCAATGAGAACACGTCAGTTGGACGTTGATGTTGAAACTAAAACCAATGACAACGTGTTTGTCATTGTCCGGGTGTCTGTTCAGTATCGCGTGAGTAATGAAACCTCAGTTTATAATGCGTTTTATCAACTGGAAAACCCTGAGTGGCAAATGCAGTCGTATGTTTTTGATACGGTGCGCGCGCAAATTCCTAAGCAGAATCTGGATGCGGTGTTCGATAATAAAGACTCTATTTCTAAAGATGTAAAAGAGCAGTTGCGCGATACCATGGAAGAGTACGGGTTTGAAATTATTGCGTCGCTGGTGACCGATATTGACCCGGATCAGTCTGTTAAAGATTCGATGAACCAAATTAACGCCGCAGAACGAGAGCGTCGTGCAGCGGAGCATAAAGCGGAAGCTGAAAAAATTATGCTGGTGAAGCAGGCCGAAGCGGATAAAGAGTCCAAAATATTGCAGGGGCAGGGCATCGCCGGTCAGCGTTTAGCCATAGCAGAAGGCTTACGTGATTCTATTGCGATGGTCACCGATCAGGCAAATGATATTACTTCTAAAGACGTTATTGATTTGCTGAAATTTACTAACTACGTGGATGTACTGGGCTCTTTCGATACAGCCGCCAGTAAAGTGATAATGTTGCCGCAGCCGACAGGCCAGCTGGACTCTTTATCGTCGGATATTTTAAGCGCAATGGAAGCGGCCAAAGACAGTAAAAAAGATGGCTGAAACTTTTCCGTTACTGGCAGCTCAACCCATTTATGACAATAAAAACCGCTTTTATGCGGTAGAGCTGCTTTATCGTAGTGCGCTGAACTTAACCGCTGAGACGGTCGGCGATACAGCGGCTACCAGCGAGGTTGTCTTTAACCTTTGTGCGGGCATAACCACCCAAACTGAGCAGTACGATGCTACAGCATTTATCAACGTTTCCAGTGAGTTTTTAGTCTCCCAAAGCTTTCTTCCCATTGAGCCGGACAAAGTGGTTATTGAGCTGGTGGAGCGAATCAAGCCGACCAGAGCTGTCGTTAATGCGGTGGCGCGTTGGTACGAAAAAGGTTTTCGCTTTGCGTTGGATGACTTCGAATTCGACCCTGCCTGGGAGCCTCTGCTGAAGTATGCGTCTTACATCAAAGTGAACGTTTCGACTCTAACGCTGGCACAGGCTAAAGCTTTTAAACAAAAGCTTTCCGGATTCAAAGGAAAGTGGCTGGCTGAGCGGGTGGAAGACGAAGCGACCAAGCAAGCTTATGAAGCCCTGGGTTTTGAGCTGTTTCAGGGCTATTATTTTGCGAAACCAACCGTGGTTTACGGAACTCGTTTAGAGCCTTCCTCGCTGCAACTGGCAAAAATACTATCGCTTTGCTTTGAAAAAGAACCCGATTTAACCGAACTTTCTCAGGTCATTTCAGAAGATCCTAAGTTGTCAGTGAGTCTGCTTAAAATCGTTAACAGCCCTTTATACCCAACAGCGAGCCCTATTACCCGGGTTAAAGACGTTATTATGCGCCTGGGTATTGAGAAACTGAGGCGCTGGATAGCCCTCATTGGCTCGGTAACCGCAAGTAGCCCCGAGGCCTCCCGCATGGTCTTAGTTCGGGCGCAGATGTGTTATGAGCTGGCTAAACGGCAAAATTCGCCGGATATCGATCCGGATCAATGCTATTTCGTCGGGTTATTATCGGGTATCGATATTATGCTTGGGGTCGATAAGGCGTGTTTCTTTGAAAAGTTACCGCTGTCTGAACAAACAAAAATGGCGGTTGATGATTGTGCCGGACCAATGGGGCATTGCTTGCGTATTGCACTTAAGCTAGAGCAGTTAGTTCAGATGAAACAACAGCTCCATAAAGTCGATATCCGCTTATTAACCAGTTACAGAACGGTGTCGGCAAAAGTTCAGGAGCTGTTTAATACAATTTAAGCCTGGCTTTGTTTCGCTAATTGCTGAATTTTTCCGACAATTGCACGTAAACCGTTACCACGGGTTGGTGTAATGTGGTTTTCTAAATCCAGTTGCGCAAAGTAATGGTCGATATCAAATGCCAGAATTTGTTCAGGGGCTTTATTGTGGTAAGCCGCCATAACTAAGGTCAGCAGGCCTTGCACAATGACCGCGTCACTATCTACGTGCAGCAACAGCTTGCCGTCTTTTTCTTCGCTGATAAGCCAGACATTACTTTGGCAGCCGCGCACCAGATACTCTTCTTTATGCTGGCTTTCCGGTAAACCGGGCAGAGCTTTACCTAAATCAATGATGTACTGATAGCGTTGCTCCCAGTCGTCTAAAAACTCTAAATCATCAATGATTTCATCTGTGCTGGGTAAATTCATGCTGACCAATAACCTTCACTTATAAGTTAAAAGAGTAACTAATGTTAAAAGAAGACGCCGGCTTCAAGCTGAGCTTCTTCGCTCATCATGTCGCGTGACCAGGGTGGGTCAAAGACCAAATCAACTTTCACATTTTTAACGTGCGGTACCAAAGAAACGCGGTATTCCACATCACCCACAAGTACAGGCCCCATGCCGCAGCCCGGCGCAGTTAAAGTCATATCAATGGTGATGGTATGGGTGTCCTGATCAATGTCGACCTTATAAATAAGTCCCAGAGAAACCAGATTAATTGGAATTTCAGGGTCATAAATGGTTTCCAGAGCATCCCACACTTGTTGCTCCGATATTTTGCCGTCGTCTGGTACCGGAAAATCGAGCTTTTCGGGTTTGCGCCCAATAGCATCGGCGTCAGTACCGTCTATGCGCAGCATATTGCCCTGAAAGGTGACAGTATAATTACCGCCTAAATCCTGAGTAATGTTAACAAATTCACCCTTAGGAATTACTTTCGGTTCACCCGTTGGCACGCGACGTGCCTTAACTTCACGGGTGGTGGACACCATTTTCTGCTGCATAATTTAAACTTCCGTTACTGCACGTTGAAGCTTTCGCCACAACCACATTCGTTGACCACATTCGGGTTGTTGAATTTAACCACGCCGTTAATGCCTTCTTTTACGTAATCAATTTCGGTATTACGCACCAGTTCGAGTGCATTAGAGGCTATCGCGACCTTCAGGTTATCGTTAATATCGACAACTTCATCGCCGTCCTCCAGTGCATCGGCCGAACTGAGTACATAGGCATAACCTGTGCAGCCACTCTGTTTGGTGGACAGCCGAATGAACTTACCTGGCTCGTCTTTTAAGCGCGACTCGAAATAACGTACGGCGCTTTCTGTCATCGAAATTAAGGACGATGATGGTACAAATGTTTCTACAGACATGAGTCTCCTCCTGCCATCAGGCTAGCATTAGACGAGCTTTTTTGATGCCTTCAAACAGCATTTCAACCTCGTCTAGCGTATTGTAAATGGAAAACGATGCGCGCGCAGTGCCCGGCACGTTCAGGCGCTTCATCAACGGCTGAGCGCAGTGATCACCCGTACGAATGGCAATCCCCTGTTTGTCGAGCAAAAAGCCAATATCGGCCGGATGCGCACCGTCTAGAATAAAGCTTAGCACGCCAATTTTCTTTGCGGCATGCCCAACAATGGTTAAGCCATCGGTTTGCTCGGCTAATTGTGTTGCTCGTGCCAGTAAAGCGGTTTCGTGAGCCAGAATGTCGGCTGCATCATATTGCCGGAGCCAGTTAATTGCTGCCGCCAGACCAATAGCACCGGCAATATTCGGCGTGCCGGCTTCCAGGCGGTTAGGTAATTCGCCCCAGGTGGCATCCTGGTAACTGACTGTCGCTATCATTTCGCCACCGACTAACCATATGGGCCAGTCTTTTAAAACTTCGTAGCAACCCCAAAGTACGCCGATACCGGTTGGCCCAAATACTTTGTGCCCGGAAAATGCGTAAAAGTCACAGCCAATGTCCTGTACATCAATAGCGCCATGTGCAACGCCCTGAGCGCCATCAATCATTACCAGTGCGTCTTTCGCTTTGGCGGCTGCAGTGAGCTCTTTAATTGGGTTAATGGTGCCAAGTGCATTTGAAATGTGCGGCATTGAAACGAAAGCCGTGTTCTCGCTCAACAGAGCATGAAACTGCTCG
Organism: Idiomarina sp. UBA4206; assembly: GCF_002383015.1. NCBI lineage: Bacteria > Pseudomonadati > Pseudomonadota > Gammaproteobacteria > Alteromonadales > Idiomarinaceae > Idiomarina > Idiomarina sp. UBA4206. The sequence continues at coordinate 48,444 of NZ_DFTS01000037.1, read as the reverse complement.
GTATTCAGCGAGCCGTCTTCGTTAATGGGTACTACTTTCAATGTTGCGCCCGAGCGTTTACAGGCTTGCTGCCAGGTCACCAAATTCGCATGGTGTTCCATCTCGGTAACCAGCACTTCATCACCGGCCTTTAGTCGCTGGGCAACGCCATTAGCGACTAAGTTAATGCCTTCGGTGGTACCGCTGGTCCAGATAACCTCTTCCTGGCGGCTGGCATTTATATATTCAGCAACGGTCTTACGCGCTGCTTCATAACGCCGGGTCGCTTCATCGGACAGGTAGTGGGCACCACGATGAACGTTGGCATTGCACTGAGTGTAGTAATCTGTCAGCGCGTTGATGACCGCCTGCGGCTTCTGGGTGGTTGCAGCGTTGTCCAGATAAACTAAAGGTTTACCATGAACCTGGCGGTGCAGTATCGGGAACTGCTCACGAATTTGCGCAACGTTCAGGCTCATTGCTGCTCCATCATACTTTCAAATCGTGTTTTCAATATGGGCTGTAACCAGTCAGCCAACGCTTTATTCGGCATTTGGAAAACCATCTCCTGCACGAAACCAAAGTTCAGCATCACCAAAGCCTGTTGCTTGTCGATGCCGCGCGTCAGCATGTAGTACAACGCTTCTTCATCAATCTCAGCCACTGTCGCACCGTGTGCGCACTGTACGTCGTCTGCGTAAATTTCCAGTTCCGGCTTGGTATTGATTTGAGCACCGCGGGTCAGCAGCAGGTTACGGTTATTCAATTCTGCCAGGGTTTTCTGCGCATGGCGGTGAATATGAATGCGTCCGTTAAATACCGCTTTTGCCCTATCACCAATAATGCCCCGGGCATTTTCTTCGGTAGTCCCGTTTGGTGATGCGTGCTCAATGGTGCTGTGTAAGTCGAAATGTTCACGCGGAGCCAGTAAATACACGTTATTAAATTTAGCAAACGCGTGCTCGCCAGCGTGTTCGATGTCTACGTCCAGGCGTGTCAGCTGACTGCCGTAGCCAATTAAGGTACTGTTCATTTTGGCATGGTCGTGCAGTTTAAAATGACTGCCGCCAATATGAATAGACTCACCTTCGTGCAGAGCAAAACGGTAGTGCTCTAAATTCGCTTTTTCGGCAATATCGTACTCCGCAAACGCTGTATTCAAGCTATTACCTGAACCGCTGCCATGCTCAATAATCGTTGCCTGAGCATTTGCACCAACACGTACCAGAGTGCGCTGGTGAGATTCGATACCGGCTGAAGCAAAGTTAACGATACGAATGGGCTGCTTGATTTTAGCGCCGGCGGCAATATCAATAACAACACCTTGCTGCGCCAATACATCATTAACCAGACCAAACAAATGATGGCTGGGTTTTACTTGCGCAAAAAGCGCTTCTGCTGGCTCGCTTGGCGCGGAAAGCTCACTAATAGTAACGCCTTCCGGCAGCTGAAGCTTGCTGATGTCAGTACTCAGTTGGCCATCAACAAAAACCAGATCAAGGCTGTTCAGCCCCTCGATGAAAGGTGCTTCGGCGGTGTTATTGCCTGTGCCTGTCTGCAACTGCAAATCAGCAACCGGGTGCAGCGAGGTATAACGCCAGGCTTCAGTGCGGCGCGTTGGCCATTGCTGCTGCTTTAAAGTGTCCAAGGCTTGTGCCCGGACCGGAGATAGCCAATCGTCAACGGTCGAGGCACGCTCTAGAACGTGGTTTAACCATTGACTCATGCATCTGCTCCTTCTGCTTCAGCTTCTGCTAACCAAGCGTAGCCTGAAGCTTCAACTTCTTTAGCCAGTTCAGGACCGCCACTTTTCACAATTTTGCCTTTAGACAGAATGTGGACGTAGTCCGGCTGAATGTAATCCAGCAGGCGCTGATAATGCGTGACAACAATAAAGCTGCGTTTGCCGTCGCGCTGGCTGTTGACGCCTTTTGCAACAACTTGCAGAGCGTCAACGTCCAGGCCGGAATCGGATTCATCAAGAATAGCGATTTTAGGTTCCAGCATAATCAGCTGCATAATCTCGTTACGTTTTTTCTCGCCGCCTGAGAAGCCTTCATTCACACCGCGCTTTAAGAAATCGAGCGGTAACTCAACCTGTTTGCAGGCTTCTTTGGCTTTTTTCAAAAACTCTGCAGAGCTTAAGGCTTTCTCGCCACGCGCTTCGCGTAGGGCGTTAACAGATTCTTTCATGAATTCCATGTTGCTCACGCCGGGTATTTCAACCGGGTACTGGAATGCCAGGAATAATCCGGCTTGAGCGCGTTCTTCAACTTCCATGTCCAGCAAGTCTTTGCCGTCCATCTCGACGCTGCCGCTTTCCACTTCGTAGCCGTCGCGGCCTGATAAAACGTAGCCTAAAGTACTTTTCCCGGCACCGTTAGGACCCATAATAGCGTGTACTTCGCCGGGGTTTATTTCCAGATTCAGGCCTTTCAAAATTGTTGTTTCTTCTACACGTGCGTGTAGATCTTTAATAGATAGCATGTTTTACCCCACTGAACCTTCAAGACTGATTTCAAGCAACTTACCGGCTTCAACTGCGAACTCCATTGGTAGCTCGCGGAATACTTCTTTACAGAAGCCATTTACAATCATTGAGACTGCTTTTTCAGGGTCCAGGCCTCGTTGCCGACATAAGAATAATTGATCGTCACTCACCTTAGAGGTGGTGGCTTCGTGCTCAACAATCGCGGTTGGATTGCTGCTTTCAATATACGGGAATGTGTGTGCGCCGCACTGGTCGCCAATAAGCAGCGAATCACATTCGGTAAAGTTACGCGCGCCCTCAGCACCCGGGCCCATACGCACCAGGCCGCGGTAAGCGTTATTACTGCGACCGGCGGAAATACCTTTAGAAATGATGGTCGACTTGGTGTTTTTACCTAAGTGAATCATTTTGGTGCCGGTATCGGCCTGCTGTCTGCCGCGGGTTAACGCTACTGAATAGAATTCACCAACGCTGTTGTCACCTTTGAGAATACAGCTTGGGTACTTCCAGGTAACGGCTGAGCCTGTTTCTACCTGAGTCCAGGATATTTTCGCGTTTTTCTCGCACAGACCGCGTTTAGTGACAAAGTTATAGATACCGCCTTTGCCGTTTTCATCGCCTGGGTACCAGTTTTGAACCGTTGAGTATTTGATCTCGGCATCATCCAGTGCTACCAGCTCAACCACGGCTGCGTGTAATTGGTTTTCGTCACGTTGTGGAGCGGTACAACCTTCCAGATAACTGACATGGCTGCCTTCTTCGGCAACAATTAAGGTACGCTCAAACTGACCCGTGTTCTGTTCGTTTATGCGGAAGTAGGTTGATAGTTCCATAGGGCAGCGAACGCCTTTTGGAATATAAACAAACGACCCGTCAGTGAATACGGCACTGTTAAGCGCAGCGAAGAAATTGTCGCCACGGGGAACTACGGTACCTAAATACTTTTTAACTAAGTCAGGGTACTTGTGAAGAGCTTCAGAGATAGGGCAGAAGATCACGCCAGCCTCTTCCAGTTTCTCCCGGAAAGTAGTGACGACGGAAACCGAGTCGAAGACCGCATCGACAGCTACACCGGCCAGCATCTCCTGCTCGTGCAGAGGAATACCGAGTTTTTCATAGGTGCGCAGCAATTCAGGATCAACCTCGTCTAACGACTTAGGTTTATCTTTCATGCTTTTAGGCGCTGAGTAGTATGAAATAGACTGGTAATCCACTTTGGGATAATCGACGTGTGCCCAGTCCGGCTCTTCCATTTTTAACCAGGTGCGATAAGCCTTCAGACGCCATTCCAGCATCCATTCAGGTTCACCTTTAATGGCGGATAGACGGGCAATGACGTCTTCATCCAAGCCAATTGGAAAAGTTTCTGACTCTATTTCTGAAACGAAGCCTGCATCGTATTTACGTGCAAGCGCCTGATCAATCTGTTCACTCATGATTTACCCACTCTAAAAGCTGCGGATGGGAATTTCGCCCGTTACTGGCCAATAGTATAAAATACCTGACTAAAACACTCAACTTTATCTGTTGACCCACATTATACGGGATTGCAGCCCTTTTGTCGCTTATTTCGCCTACCGTGAGTGAGGTTATCTTACCTTTATGTCCGCCGTTATGTTTTATTGGAAATAGAGCGCTTGTTACATTTTGTAACATGTTCTAAGGTGCATAAACTTTCAGCATAAAAAATAATCGTATATTATAAAGGGTCACATAGTTCGTTAGAAAAATGTAATTCAAATCATAAGCGAAGTAACGAATATGTGTTTTAACTTTAAGGGATGTTATGGCGCGTTTTACTCAGTTAGCTTTAATTGAACATCAAAAGCGTACACAGAACTTGGGGTTGCTTGCTGAATCTTTAGAAATGTCGGTTGTCCATCGTACTTTCTCTGAACTGGTTGAAAGTTCGCCACTGGAAAATACGATGGTAGCTTACTCGTTAGGTTCAGAGCAGCTTTCGAGGTCTCATACCACCAATGAAATTGCAGCTCTAACCAGAACTTACCCCTTGTTTTTAGTTAACGCCAGAAAAGATGAGGTACGTCCGAACCAGGCGCTAAACCTCGGTGCGCGTGGTATTATTTATGAAAACGACCATTTAGATCGCGTGCTTACTGCTATCAAAGTGATAGGTCAGGGTGAGTTGTATTACCCGCGTTCTCTGCTTTCCGGTAAAATTGAAGAAATGATGCTGCGGCGCCAGGCCGATGACGACTCTTTTACTACTGCGTCACAAGTAAATTCTCTGACTCCTCAAGAATTGAAGATTATTGAGCTGGTGGCAACTGGCGCACGTAATAAAGAAATTGCAGAACAGTTAAATATAAGTGCTCACACGGT
>NZ_DFTS01000037.1:31596-43580 GCF_002383015.1 Idiomarina sp. UBA4206 | reverse complement strand
CTCACACGGTAAAAACACACTTGTCTTCAATTTTTAGAAAAACCGGAGCGCGCAATCGAGTTGAGCTTTTAAAGTGGTCGAATTACGCAACGTCCGGTTAAATAAAATAGCGAATCATCGGTTAGCTATCCGCTCGCCAAAAGCCTCTCTCTTGCCCCTTTTCAATTAATTCAAATAATGCCTTTTCCATTGCTTGCTTAACAGAAAGCTGAACCGGTTCGTTCGTCGAATAGCCACCTTCAAATTCAGCCAGACGATTTAAGGAAACGTAACGAAACAGGCCTGCTCTTAGCTCTTGTGAAAAGACTTTTTTGTTTGCCGAAACAGAGAGAAGAACCTGTCCTGTGTATACATCGACAGCACGTATATAAACGGATACCTGATCTTCCCGGTATAACTCCGATGCTCCGATACCAAAATATTCGGCTCCAATACCACCGGTACTGACATTTGTGTCGTAGCTAATAATGCCGCCTTCCAGCAGTAATCGAGCCTCTCGCAACGGAGGTAAGTCAGAGCTCTTGCTCGAGTTGTGGATTTTGCGCTCAGTAAGCAGGTTCTGTAAGTTTTCTCTTTCCATGGGTAAGAACCAGCCAGACTCAAGTAACATCTGAGTCAGTATCGACGTAGCACCCTGAGTTACGGCAGTGGAAAAACTTGAGACATTAGCTTGTGGTTTGTATTGCCCGGTTTGATCCCGAAAAGCATAAACCGAGACGGGAATGCGATTTTTAGGTAAAGGGCTTTCTTTTAAGGTCAGCATCATTGAGCTGGGCGCATCAATTTCAGCTGGTTGGATATTCAGGCTTGTCGGCTTGGGCATCATAGCGCAACCGGACATTGCGACTGACAAGACCAATAAAATGATAGTACGAATATTCATGGTAACTCTCTTAAATCGAAGGCATTGTTATAACGGTTTGCTCACCGGTTTCGTTATGCGTGATATAAACGAGCACGCTGCCGTCAGGCTGACCAATGACTTCCACTGTGTACTCACCAGTGTCATAAAGGCCTTCAACGATCTCACCGTCCGCTATTCGGCGAGTAAGCGAGTTGATAATGTTTCTTTCAAGTGCATCTCTGAAGCGATCGACGAATGAGCGTCCTTCATCAGGAGCTGTATGCGCGTTTTGGCTCTGAGCTTTTTGTAACAGAAAGCTGCCATTCATTGGGTTTCCGCCAAAGCTGGGGTTAATTGGTTGATAGACAATTTCTGTCGCAGCAACCAATGGGGATGATAAAGCCAAAGCTAAACTGATAATTGATAGTCTTTTTTTCATAGTTAACGCCTTTTTAGAATTGATTATTTTCTGGCGAATCAAAAACTGAGTCTGCTTTTATACGGGCGACCTCGTTAATGCTTATAAGGATGGCCTGTTCAGCCAGCTTCTTTACGTCATTTTGGCGACGGCCAAAATAGGTTTCGAAGACTTTTTGTTGTTCCATTTCCACCCACAGGTAAGTTCCTGCTTGTGGGTACACTCGCTCGTTAACGACGACTGTAATTCCATTAGTCGATGGTATATCTCGCCAGTAGCTGGTGTAGTAAAAGAAAAAGTCTTTGCCAAAACGAGATATCGTTCTGTCAAGAACCATTCCTCCAAGCTCTATTTCATCCGCCTGGCTAAAAGGAGTCATTAAAATGAGAGCAAAAATGAGTTTCTTTAACATAAGCGCCTAAAAAGCGGCTACTAAAAGCAGCCGCTTTTTATTATTGAGCTAATACTGAATTAGTATTGAACTACTGTTGCTACGTTATAGTCGCCTTGCTGATAAACACTCATGGTGTTGGTATCGCTAAATTGACCACCAGTCACAACGTTGTTGTCACCAACCTGCTGAATGTCAACGCTGCCACCATTACCGCCGACAATAAATGACCCTTCGTCGCCAGCAATAATGTTGTTGTTACCTTCCTGAACGAAAGCGATAAGGTTGTCATTGCCACCGATAATGGTATCGATAAGGTTAATGTCGCCAGTTTGCTCTGATTGAAGGTCGTTGCCAGAGGTTGTGCCTGCGTCGTATGAGTATGCCAACAAGGTATTGCTGTCTCCGTCCTGGCGTGAGTCAACTTCGTTGTCGTCACCTGCAATAACGATTTCAGCAGTGTTAGCATCTCCGTATTGGCGGCTAGATGCTTCGTTGTCTGCACCAATTAAAGCAACACCGTTGAAGTTATTGTCACCACGGCTTTGGATGTGGATGTCGTTGTATGCGCCATAAGACTCCGCAACAGCGATGTTGTCGTCACCACGTTGACTCATTGAAATAATGTGGTCATCACCTTCGGTTGCGAAAACTGCGTAGTTGTTATCACCGTTTTGGTGCGCATCAACTGTGTTGTAGTTACCTACCATGCCAGTTGCGGCTTCTACTACGTTTGTATTACCTTCTTGCTGAACAGCGATTTCGTTTAAATCACCTTGGATTGGCTGAATCAAGAATTCATTGCTAGCGCCGTCCTGATATACGTCTACCAGGTTTTCGTCACCCGCCAGGTTCTCTGCAATGAAGATGTTCGCTGAACCAAACTGCTGAACGTAAACCTCGTTCATGTCGCCATTAGCGCCGACTACACCACCTACGTTGCCATCGCCTTCTTGATCAGCAATAAATACGTTGGCATCACCCGTTGCATTAAAGTAACCGGCTTCATTAAGTGAACCTGACTGATAGGCTGAAAACTCGTTGTCACTACCTTCAATTTGGAAGCTAGCCCAGTTAGAGTCACCGAACTGTGAAATATCGGCAGCGTTGTAGTCTCCAGTCAAATCGATAGAGGCAGTGTTTCCAGCACCTGCTTGCTCTACGTAAGCAGAGTTACCATTGCCCGTCAGGAAGACTTCAGATGAGTTCATGTCGCCTTCTTGAAGACTCGTTAACATGTTGTCATTACCGGTCGCTTCTGAGTCGAAGATATTCCAGAAACCAGACTGCTCACCCTCAACAAAGTTAAAGTCGCCGGTCACATAAGTATAAGCTTCCTGCCAGTCGTCAAACTGAAGAAGTGACGTATCGTTACCTTCTCCGTACTGATCAGCGTAAGCCCAGCTAAAGACACCGTTTTGCTCGATGTACATGTTGTTGCCGAATTCAACGGCTTCTGATGAATCCTGGTTAACAACCGCAATGTGTGTTTCTGCAGCAGCATAACCTGAGAATGCCAGACCTAAGGCTAAAGCTACTGCACTTTTTTTAAGAATTGTATTAGACATGTTTTGTTCTCCATTGATTGTTCTTATTTGAACTGCGTGATGGACATTTCAGCGGCAGCGCCTGTCTGCTGAATGGTTATAGAGTTTCCATCACCAAGTTGTTGAAGCTGAATGACATTGCTTTGCCCAACTTGAAGAATGGTCGCTGAATTACTGCGTCCAGACTGCTCTGCAGTGACAGAATTATTGAACCCTTGCTGCTCGATAGTCAGAGTGTTTTCCAACCCGAACTGAACGAGGTATGCGTAATTTTGCTCTCCTGCCTGCGCTACTGAAGTGAGGTTATATGAGCCTAGTTGAGCAATTTCGGCATGGTTTGCAAGGGACTGCCGCTCCAGTAACCCTGCTAATGCAACAGATAACTCGTCAGCCTTTCCTGAAAAAGAGATGAGGATGACAGCTGTTGCTACTAAAAGTTGTTTAATGAAAGTCAAAGCGGAACACCTTTTGTTAATAATTCCGCTAACAAGAATAGAGGTTCAAATGTGCGCGACAATCGTATGAATGGTGTATTTTTTAGATGGTATTTGAATGAGAAAGTCATTATTTAACAAAGTTTTAGGGTTTATTTTCCTCGAGAGCAACCTGAATGTCCTAGTCCCTTTTTCGTATTTATCGTAAAGAACATTAAATATTTAACTTTTGGCGTAAATCAGTGTGAAAAATATGCTACTTCTTTTTTAGTGCTGAAAAAGCAGTTCGCACAGGTAAATGATATTCCTACAACAATAATGAGGAAGGAAGCATGACGAATTTGAAAAAATTGGTCGTTGGCGTATCTATGGCACTTGCTGCAGGAACAGCTGCTGCCAATAGTAAACAAGCGGACGACGACTCTCTGTTGGTGGTTTTTAAAGCCTCGGCAACGAAAGAGCAGCGCCTGAACCTGATAAGCAATGCAGGTGGTACTTTGCGTGCACTTGATAACCGCGGTCGGGACATGGCAATGCGGAACATTGCTGATGGACGTATTGCAAAAGTAAACGTACGTAATGCTAAGCAGCGTGATGCATTAATTAAGCGGCTCTCAAACCACCCTTTAGTTGATGTAGCTGAACCGAACTACATCATTTCAATTAACGATACGAAGAGCTCAGACTTCAATATCCTGGCGACGCCGGACGACCCAGCTTTTGGCGACATGTGGGCTTTGGAAAATACCGGGCAAAGCGGCGGTACGCCGGGTGTTGATATCGATGCGCGTCCAGCGTGGGATATTACAACGGGTGACTCGACCATAGTCATTGGTGTTATCGACTCCGGTGTTGACTATACGCACCCGGATTTAGCCGGAAACATGTGGGTTAACCCAGGTGAAGTTTGTGACAACGGTCAGGACGATGACGGTAACGGCGTTGTTGATGACTGCTACGGTTACTCTGCAGTTAATTCAAACGGCGACCCAATGGATGAAAACGGCCATGGTACGCATGTTGCCGGTACTATCGGCGCTAGTTCAAACAATGGCGAAGGTGTAACGGGCGTTAACTGGGACGTTGAAATTGTTGGTTGTCAGTTCCTGGATGCATCAGGTTCAGGTAGTACCGCTGCGGCCATAGAATGTATTGACTACATGACTAACCTGAAGGTGAATCATGGCGTCAACTTAGTTGCGACGAACAACTCCTGGGGTGGCGGCGCATACTCTGAATCACTACGAACGGCTATCAGTGACAGTATTGATGAAGGCATTATGTTTGTTTCTGCGGCCGGTAACGATGGTATCGATTCGGACGTTACTGCAAGTTACCCAGGTGGTTACGACTTAGACGGTATTGTTAACGTCGCAAATACCACGCGCACTGACGCAATGGCTGCTTCTTCAACTTATGGCGCAGTGTCTGTTGACTTAGGTGCACCAGGTACTGAAATTCTGTCAACTTATCTAAATGGTGGTTACGCAACAGCCTCTGGCACCTCAATGGCAAGCCCTCACGTAGCTGGTGTTGCAGGTTTAGTGTGGTCTATTGCTCCGCATCTGACGGTTGCTGAAGTTAAGCAAATTCTGATGGACTCTGGGGAAAGCAACCCAGCTTTAGCGGGTAAAACAGTGTCTGGTAACCGTTTAAATGCATTGAGTGCTCTCGAAGCTGCGGATCCCGATCCAGCTTATCGCTTAACACTTTCTCCGGTATCTCAGGAAATTGTTGCTGGTGATAACACCACATTAACTCTGGATGTGGGCAGTATTGCTGACTGGTCAGGGGCTGTTGATTTAACGGTTTCTTCTGAACCTCAGCTTGATGTCTCTTTGTCTTCAGACCAGGCACAAAATGGCGAATCGGTTGATGTGCAAGTAGCAACAACTGAAGACACCACTTGGGGCGAATACGCTATAACGGTTAATGGTACCGATGTAGAAACTGGTGAAATGACCCGAGATGTTAGCGCAAGCGTTTATGTGCTGCCACAGGGCTTATCTGAGTTTTATTACGATGATGCTGCCGGTGTTGATATCCCGGATGACGACAGCAACGGTATTACTCGAGTGATCAATGTGCCTGATACAGGCGTGGTCTTCGGTGCTGATGTCAGTGTTGATATTACCCATACATGGCGTGGTGATTTAATCGTTACTTTAACATCGCCTGAAGGTACAGAGCATGTACTGCATGACCGTACTGGCGGCAGCGAAGATGATTTGGTTCAGAGCTGGTCGCTGGATAGCTTTAACGGTGAAGATATGACCGGTGACTGGACGCTGAATGTATCAGACAACGCTGGTGCAGATACCGGTGTATTGAACCATTGGTCCTTAACTCTAACTGCTGTTGAAGAAGACGATGGCTTACCAGATGCTCCTGTTGCAGGTTTTGAAGCAGACGCGGCTGACTTAACGGTAAGCTTTACGAATACATCAACAGACAGCGATGGTGACATTGAGAGTTATTTCTGGGAGTTTGGTGACGGTAGCACTTCGACAGAAGCAAACCCTGTGTATGCGTACTCTCAAGAAGGAACCTACGAGGTTACTTTAACAGTGACTGATGCAACTGAGCTATCAGATACTGTGACGCAGTCTGTGACGGTAAGCCTTACCGATATCGAGCTAGACGTTTATCGTTCACGCTTACTGCGTAGCGGAACCGCTTTGGTTGACCTGCGTTGGTCAGGCGCTGCGGGCGACGTCGACTTGTATCGTAACGGTGAGTTTGTTGAAACATTATCAAACTCAGGCCGAGTACGTGACCGCTTTGACTCGGATGGTAGCGATGTTGTCTACAAACTGTGTGAAGCGGGTACAGAAGCTTGTGATTCAGTAACAGTTAGCTTTTAATAACATTGAATTAACAATTTAATCTGTATTACAATAGGGGCTCTTGTGGCCCCTATTTTATTTTTGGATGTTTTGCATGCGACGTAGTAAAGGATTTACGCTGGTCGAACTTATTACTGTTGTTGTTGTGCTTGGCGTTTTAGCCGTTACTGCACTTCCACAGTTCATTAACTTTTCTAGTGACGCTGAAAAAAGTCGCCTTAAAGGGCTTGAGGCTTCGTTGAAAGCTGCTCTCGATATCACCTATAGCAAAGCCGCAGTTCAAGGTCTGGAAAGTGCAGACTCTGCCTGTCTTGGCGGTAAGTTTGATGAGACAAGCGTCAGTTGCCCGGACGGAGGCACACTAATTTTCTATGGTTACCCTGCGGCGAAAGAAAGTGTTCTTAACCAGGTCGTTGAATTGAGTGACTGGGCTGTTTCCGAAGTTGGGATAGGTAATGTTGTCGGAATAGCAGCGACTGAGGATGATCTCATGCAGTGTTATGTGACCTATTCAGCCGCCACCTCTGTCAGCGAACCTCAAATTCGGGTTTATGCCGATAATTGTTAAGTGAAAATGGTTCACAAAACTGATTAGCAGGAAGTGCACTCTAAAGGTTGTGGGTAAAAACGCATCGAGACATCAGGGTGCGAACGCTTTCTGCCTTTCATTACATTCTCGCCCACATTATTTAGTAATGGATTATTCGGGTCGCTGGTTGGCCCTTTTGCTTGTTTAGCTAAATGAGGGGGCAGATTTAGCACAGGTACTGACGCATCAAGCTGTGCGGCCATGAAAAAAGCAGAAGAGTATCGGGTAACTCCTTTTTTAGGACTGGTCACACGGTGGTTGGTCGCTTTTAAATAGCCGTTAGATGCCAGCTCCAGTAGCTCACCAATATTGACGACAAAGGCTCCGGGACGGGGTGCGACTTTATACCACTGTTGCTCAAACTCGACTTCCAGTCCGCTGTTTTCGTCCTGCATGACTAATGTCAGGTAGCCGGGGTCTTTATGTGCGCCCACCCCTTGCTCGGAACCTTCTGAAGTTCCCGGGTACTTTATGAGCTTAGTGTGGCGATAGGGCCCTTTGCGAACCGTCTCTGAAAGGGCATCAGAAGGTTGCTTCAGGCTTTCGCAGAGCGCTTCTAACAATTGCAGAGACACCTCGGTGAGTTTGTCCTGCCAGCTGAGAAGCTGGGTTTTCATTTCCGGCAATTGTTTTGGCCATTGGTTAGGGCCAATCAGCTTCTGCCATTCATGATGAATGTCTGCATCTGAAAAAGCCGTCAGCTCATCCATAATATCGAACTGCTCCCGGCGGTCGCGACGACCAGCGGTCAACTCGGAATAGTTTGCAGAATATCCGCGGAAATGGGGTGAGTGAATCATCTGAATCTCTTTCTTCGCGGTATTACTAAGCGCGAAAAATGATTTAGCAGTATCCAGTACCTTTACTTGCTCTGTCAGTGAAATACCGTGATCTTCCAGGTAGAAGAAGCCAACCTCGCGTGCTGCCTTACCGATCTCAGCAATAAACTCCTGGCGATGAGAGGCACTAGAGTAAAGTTTTCGCATAGATAAAACGGGTACTGGGTTTTGCATAACGGACTCAACTGGTTATTTCTGCGGCTGAGTTTACGCTGACTGATAGCGGCAACTGAAGAATCAAAAAGTTCTATGGTAGACGGGTTGGCTATATCAACAATATGAACGGATGCCGCTACTTATTCCTGGTATTGCTCGACCAGTACCTGCTGCCTGTGTAAAATCTTTGGGTCTTTAATTAACCAGTGAGATATTCAGAATGGGTCGCGCCTATCAAAACCGAAAAGAGTCTATGGCTAAAACCGCCAATGCAAAAAGCAAAGTTTACAGCCGCTATGGTCGTGAAATTTATGTTTGTGCGAAGCAAGGTGGTACCGATCCGGATGGTAATCTGGCACTACGAGGTCTGATAGACCGGGCAAAGAAAGACCAGGTGCCCGCGCACGTTATTGAAAAAGCTATTGATAAGGCTCAGGGCGGCGCTGGCGAAGATTTTTCTCCTGCACGCTATGAAGGTTATGGCCCGGGAAACTGCATGGTCATAGTCGATTGTCTGACCGATAACCCGAACCGAACCTTTGGCGATGTGCGTAACTGTTTTACCAAAAGTAAGTCAAAAATCGGTGCTCAGGGCAGTGTTGCTCACTCTTTTGATCATTGTGCAATTTTTGCTTTTAAGCACGACAGTGAAGATGAAGTACTTGAAGCCTTAATGGAAGCTGACGTTGATGTTACCGATGTTGAGTATGAGGAAGGGCTGGTTACAGTATTTGCACCTCATACAGAATATGCTGCTGCTCGTCAGGCCTTAACCGGCGCTTTCCCAGAGGTTGATTTTGAGGCTGATGAAATTCAGTTCCTGCCACAGGTAACCACCAGTATCAGTGAAGATGACCAGCCAATGTTTGAGCGTTTAATGGATATGCTCAACGACCTGGATGATGTTCAAAACATTTACCATAACGCAGAACAATAAATTGATGCAGATCAATTCAGTTAAGCAATAAACCTTATAAGCTTTATGGGTATTCATTAACAAGGAGTTACCCATGAAGCTTAAAGCATTGTCTTGTGGTGTATTGTTAGGGTTGTTAAGCACTTCTGCTTTAGCAAATGATTTTTCAATTAATGTTGGTGCTATCTCCGTCATGCCGGATGACAGTAGCAGTAACCTTAATGTTGTTGAAACCGTAGCGGGTCTGCCAGAGAACTCGACCGGTGTCGGCGTTAACACCAATACGCAATTGGGTTTAACTTTTGATTACGCATTAACAAACAACTGGACGGTAGAGCTGGTTGCAGCAACACCTTTTAGCCACGATATTACTGCAACAGGCGCACTAGCCGGACTGAAAGTAGGTAAAACAAAACATTTACCGCCCACCTTGCTGGCGCAGTATCACTTTGACCTGAACAACGACATGTTCAAACCTTTCGTTGGTGTCGGTGTTAACTATACGGCGTTTTTCGACGAGCAGATAGACCCTCAGCTGCGTTCAACTTTAGGTGATCTTGGTGTTGTGACTGCTGACGATTCCGTTTCACTGGCGCTTAAAAACAGCTGGGGCTATGCCTTGCAGGCTGGTGTCAATGTGGAACTGACTAAAGACTGGGGCCTGCATTTTATGGTCAGTCGCATGGACATTGATACAACGGGTGACGTGCGAGTTAACGATACAACCATTCAAAGCGTTGACGTTGATATTGACCCTTATGTTGCTATGGCCGGTATTCGTTATTCCTTCTAGAGCCTTTGCGTCGCCCATCTACAGGGCGGCGCCTTTTTTAATGCGGTGAGCGTTTTGCTAATTTTCGCTGCAACGTGCGTCGGTGCATTCCCAACTCTCGGGCCGTTTTAGATATATTTCCCTGATTATCCTTAAGTACTCTCTGAATATGTTCCCATTCAATTTGTCCCGGGGTTAGACGGCTACCCGAAGGAGCGTCCAAATGAATAGGGGTATTTGTAAAACGTTGCAATAACTCTTCGGTAGCAACTGGCTTGGTTAAGTAATCTGTTGCACCACGTTTCATTGCTTCGACAGTTGTTGCGATACTGGCGTAACCGGTCAATACAATTAAGTGCTTAGGAGAGTATTTATTAATTAGTGGCTGGATAAGAGACAGACCATTATCATTGCCCAGCATCATATCAAGCAGAATACCGTCGAAGGGGCCTTCCAATTTTAGTGACTGCTCTGCTGAATGGGCTTTTTCTATATTCAAACCATGATGTTCCAGGCGCCTTTGGAGTATTTTACAAAAGCCTTCATCATCATCAACGATAAGTAACTTAAAGTTATGCATTGGCAACCACCGGTAAAACGATCAACGTTAATGTTCCGTCAGTTGTTGATTGCCAGCTGACTTGCCCTCCAAGGCGTTCGACTGTGGCGTGACTTATGACGGCTCCAACGCCCATGCCTTGTTCACTTGAGGTTATGGACTTACCTATTTTCTTTTGTTGAAGCTGGCTCAGGCCGTCCCCGTTATCAACAATGTGAATTTGGAGTTGCCTGTTGTTTCTCACAAAAGCTTCACTGAACTGCACAGAAATTACCTGATGGTTGCTTCGCTCTCCTGCGCTCAGTGCGTTAATGATCAAATTCACAATAGCGGGAAAAAGCGTGCGATCTGCAGAAATAATCGCATAACGTAATGACTCTGGAGATTCCCAATTGACCTGCGCGTCAGGGCGCGCAACTCGTAGTAATTGCTGTAACTGAGTTACAATTTCGCCAACCGTATAATTGTGCAACCGATTACTACGGACATCTTCTGCAGCTTCCCGCCATTGCTCCAGACTAGCTTCGACTTTGGTTAAGTATTCGTTTAACTCGCGTTTCAGTGCTAAATCGATATCACATTCTTGCAGTTCTTCATTGAGCAATCGAAGAGATTGCACCGGAGTAGCCACGTCGTGAGTTAATTGAGCGGCCGCGGCGCCTATGGTCAGTAGTTGTTCATCACGCAGCTGACGTTCGCGCACATCTTGTAACGCCTTCTCTGACTGAAACCACTGTTGTTTTAGGTAGTACAGTGATACTGCAATGATAAGCGCAGCAATAATAAAGCCGATAACCATGCCCTGGGCGTGTTTGAGCATTTCATCGCTCAGCGCATGGGCCGCATGATTTTGCTGGCCCGGCAAAAGAGAAGGCAAACTCACTTGTGCGACTTGTCCCAAAATACTGACCAATACAACAACTAAAGCAAAAATGGTTGGTAACAACAAAAACGCTATAACGATAAAAATCAGTAGCAAAGAAGTAAAAGGGTTACTGATGCCCCCATTAAAAGCGACCCACAAGTTACCCAGGGCAATATCTAAACACAAGGCCAGACATATTATCCAAGAGCGGCGATTAATAAATTTATAAGCGAATAGTGTCAGCATATTAATTAAAACTGGTAGCTGGTTTGCAACCAGATGGTACGACCTGGCTCGTTAACTTTGTCAATTTGTTGATATCCCGAAATACTGGCAGCAGAACGACTTAAATGCTCTGCATAATTTTTATCCAGTATATTATCGATTCCTAAGCTTAGCTGCCACTTTGGGTCAACTTCCCAGTCGATATTAGCCGAGACTACACCAAAACCCGCGCTTTTCTCTAAGTCGTAACCAATAACATTCCCTTGGTTTGGCGCAACGCGGTTTTGTTGTTTAACCAAACGCCACAACACAGAGTAGGTGAACTCCCCAAGACGGTAATCACTGGCCAGCCGCAACTCATCAGCCGGCTGCTGGGGCAGGTAGCTATCGTCCGTTGTATTGGTACCACGAACAATGGCAATGGCGGCGGAGACCAACCAGGGATCGGTTATTTGGTAACGGGAGGTCAATTCACCACCCCAGCTGCGGGCGTCGATATTGCGCACCATTTCAGGTTGCATCATCATGCCTTTCTCCAGCAGGATAAAATCATCCACTTCGCTGAAAAATAACGAGCTTTCCA
>NZ_DFTS01000037.1:27366-31496 GCF_002383015.1 Idiomarina sp. UBA4206 | reverse complement strand
GTCGCCCTTCCAGTTCAGTCCGATATCCCACTGTTGGTTGGTTTCAGCGTCCGTATTAAACGCCGACAGAGAGCTTGGTGAGCGGCGGTTGTTTCCTATGACTTCCCAGTAGTCCGGAAAGCGCTCGGCTTGCCCCCAGCCGGCATACCAGTAGCCGTTGTCGAATTTTCTTTCAACACGCACAAAGCCGCTGTGTAAGTTGTCGGTGCGAGTGTCGTTGGCGGTTGGGTTAGGCTGCGCCGGGGAGCCCATGACCATTAACATGTCGCGCTTGTCAGTTATTGACCAATGATCGAGCCGATAACCTGTCACTACCTTCCAAGCCGCGTCAATGGCGTAGTCGTACTCTGCATAAAAGGCGTCCTGGCTGAACTCGGCATCGTCGATGCGAGGCAGGTTTTGATAAGACGCGTTCAGCTGATTGCGGCTAATGCGGTCGCGATGCTCCGATTCGTGATGTTCCACGCCGGTTTTTAACCTACTACTGGCCGTTAGTGACCATTCAGACGTTATCTTTGCGCCACGTGAATGACGGTCGGGATTACGGGCGGTGGGGTTAGGCATCATCATGGACGGAGTGAAGTCACGTAATGAGTAGTTATCCATAACGTGGTCTATAGAGTTAAAGTAAGTGTTTACTGACACTTCTTCTAAATGGTTGACCTTGGGTTGCCAGTTGTAATCAAGAGACATGCTCTCTCGCTTAAATAACACACCGTCCATGCTGCGGTCCGCGTAAGCTGCCTCGCCGTCGCTGGCGCCTAACTTAAGCATAAGACGCTGGTTATCCGAAGGAGTCCAGGCAAGATCAACGTCACCACTCCAACGTTCATACTGGCTGTTAATTTTACGGTCAGAGCCATCCTGGTAATCATCGGCAGTGGCTGCGGTTGCGTTTAAGCGCACAAACCCTGCAGAAGAGCCCCACGTCATATCAGCCGAACCGTTAACACGTCCGAAGCTGGCGGTGGTCGCGTTGAGAAACCCCGAGAACTCGTGGTCATCAAACCGGCTGATGTCTCTTTCAAAATGAATAGAAGCGGCAGAGCCTGAGTAAAGAACGGTCTGTGGGCCTTTAACCACAGTCACGCTGTCGTAGCTCTGAGGTGTAATGTAGGCCGTTGGCGGATCCATGCGGCTGCTACAGCCTCCTAACAGCATTTGGTCATCGGTCACAATAGCCAGGCGCCCGGCTCCCATGCCTCTGAACAAAGGGTCTGACGACGCCCCGCCTTTACGGGTTGAACTGAACCCCGCCAGGCTTTTCAAAAAGTCTCCCGCGTCGTGAGCTGGTAGTGGCTGGCGCGGCTTCTTGGCGTCAACAACCCATTCACTCGGGGCCTGCATAGACTCGCCAATAATGACAATGCGTTCATCGACAGTGGTTTGCTGAGCCAAAACGGCGGACGGTATTGCTAATGCTAAAACTAACGGAGTAAATGACTTCATACGACACAATCTCTAGCAAGATAATGTCGCTATTATCATGAAATTTAAGGTAAAGAGGGATGCGACAAAAGGTAGCATCCCCAAAGAGATATCACTTAAGAGACGGGCAGAATTTATTTTTCAGTAACTTCATGAAAGCTTCGGTGTCCGGGTCTTTTATCGAGTAGTAGACGGTTTGAGATTCTTTTCGAATGGTGACCAGCTTTTGCTCCCGAAGCACCGCCAGGTGCTGTGAAAAAGCCGATGCACTTAAATCAAAATGCTGGTGCAACTCACCCACACTTTGTTCTCCTAATGCCAACCGGCATAAAATTTGTAAGCGGTGAGGGTTGCCTAAAGAGCGCAGAAAGTTTGCGGCGTTCTGCGCTTCTTCCTGAAGCATCTCTTGTGATTCAGTTGCACTCATGGTGTCTTTATTTTCCTGCTTTTTCTAACTCTCGCTCAGTTTTTAATCCTAAAGCTTTTTTCATAAAAATGCTTGCCGGACAAAAGCCAGTGAAAGACTGTTGAAATAGGTTGGCGCCAACAAATACGGTTAGCCATACCCAATTGGGATGAACCCAATAAGTTAAGGCTACGGATAACAATATCATAAAGCCGGCAAATGCAGTTAAAGCTCTTTCGACGCTCATTATAAAACTCCTTTACTTGATATTAAAACGCGTACCTGACTCGAAGGTAAGCATTATTGTTTTCAGTAAACTGTCCGAAAAAGGTATTCGGACGTTCGCGGAAAAACAGGTTAAAACCACCGCTGAATGACCAATTGTCGTCAATGCGGTAGTCAAAAGTGGGGCGTAAGTAGCCGTCGTTTTGATTCGGTGACACAAAAGCAAACAGCGACAGGTTCAGATCATCACGCTCGTCGCGCCAGGTTAAACGGGTGGTGAATACGGTGCGTGTTTGGGTGTCGCCTTTCTCAATGTAGGCCTGAAAACCGCCGGTAAAGCGCGTCCACAGCTCTTGCTCATAGCCAATCAGTGCGCGCCAGTGGTCTGCTGCGTCGTGACGGTTGTAATTGGCCACCTCGGTGTTAACCAGACCAGGGCCAAAGGTCATTCGCACTGACGCCCCAACCACGGTTAAACGGCCGAAGGTAGGTTGAAAGTTTTCAGTGACGGCTTCGGGGCTTTTGGTGAAGCCGTCGTAACCATAGACAGCGTATTCCACACCATCGTAGTTACGAAACAGACGCATTGCGAACTCGTCGCGCGTAGGCTCTATAAACTGAATAGAGGGGTCGTCACCAGTTAACTGCCCGGAGAGTGGGTTAAAATAGGAGATGCGCTCGCCACGAACGTAGTTATCGTGATCAAACTCCGGCGTCCAGACAAAATCAACGTTAAACCAATCAAAATAGCTGGTCACCCTAAGCGCGTCAGAAGGCGCTTTTAAGTATTCCTGGTCGCGACCAACAAAAAACGACTGCCAGTCTTTCGGAAACAGGTCATTCAGAAAAAGGAAGTCACCGGTGCCCCAGGTGAGCACCTGACGGCCAACTTTTATATCGGTATTATCGAAAACCGTGAACTGTGCATTCAGTTCGCGAATTTGGCCATGCCAGGTTTCATCGAAACCGTCGTACCAGCCGTCGGCTTTCGCGGTCCAGGTAATGTCCTGCCAACGGTCGTCGAAACCAAGCTGTAGTCGAGGCTCGGCAATAGACAAACGCTTGTGATAGGGGGAGGGTTCGAGCCGTCCGCCTATTGCCGCCTCAACGAAACCATAGACATTAATTCCCTGATCTTGTTCCGTTCCCCAACCAGAGTCCCATTGCTCATCGTCCCAGGAGTCCTGTGCCGATGCGGCTTGAGCCAAAGTGAAAAGAACGGTAAACGTTAAAATTTTCCGGTATGGCATAGTTAGTCTCTCAGTTGTAACCATTCTGCCGGCGGGTTACGTAAGCTACGCTCGCTGAAAATGCTGTCCGGCAAACCGATGTTGTACTTCATAAAGCGAAACTGCATTTCTGTTTGTCCGCCATTGGTTAAGTCCGACATGCGTGAATGAGTCACGGTTGGGTAGCCCTGAACCGTTTCGATTTTCAGTACTTCCATTTTTCGGTAGGCTTCGCCGCTGTCGTTATAGAAGGTGCTTTCAACCGGCAGCATGTGTTCTTTATCAATAACCACTTCGTAGTAGCTGAACTCAACGTTGCCAGGGTCTTTAGCTGTGCCTTTTAACACGTAACTGTCTTTGTTTTCAGAAACCAGCTCGTAACTATCCAGCTCAGTATTACGGCCGGAAACGTCTTCATAGAAAAAGTGCGAACCCACAAAAGAGGTGCGCTTATCGCCGGCAGATATGCGTTTCACCAAATCGAGATCAGGTAAATACAACCAGCGGTCATCGTCGTCGTTGACTTGTTTGACCACACGGAACACCGTGTCGCGCACGTCAGCAGGGCGTGAGAAAAATATCATCATGTCTTGTACGCCACCATCTTGTTGGTCTTTACGCAAAATGGTGAACTGCCGCATTTGTTGGCGACCCTGATTATCGGTAATAATCATCCGAGCTGCACTGCGCCCATCATCGCCGGAATAATAGGCGTTTAATTCAGCTTGCTCGACAATTTCACGCGCGCTTTTCTCAGCACCAATGGCCTGGCCGCTAATAAATAAAACGGCGGCGGATAAAGCGGTTAAAAATAGGGTTTTCATGATTGACCTCCACGGAAT
>NZ_DFTS01000037.1:24321-27234 GCF_002383015.1 Idiomarina sp. UBA4206 | reverse complement strand
ATATAAGGCGGCTAAAGGCAGTCATCACCGCCGGGAGCATAATAAGTGTCACTATGGCCGATATCGCCATAATGCTGGCTAAGAACACACCTACGGTAATGTAGGGCACTAACGGCGCGAACAGCAGTGGCGTAAAACCAATGGCAATGACAATGGCATTGCGGGAAATGGCACGCGCAGGTTCGTCAAACATAACCGCTAAAGTGTCTTTCCAGTTACCGGTTTGTTTGAAGGTAGCGCGCGTACGTTCAATAAAGTGAATGGCAAAGTCCACTGACAGCCGTAGCGTCAGCGATGACAGCACGGCAATAGGCATATCGTAGTCTTTACCGACCCAGCCGATAAGGCCATAAATAAAGGCAATGGTCAGGCTGAGCGGTAACATCGCCAGTACCCCGAAGACTACCGAGCGGAACAGTAGCACCATCATAATAAACACCACCACAAAGGCGCTGATTAGGCTGTCGAGCATGCCTTCGACCATGGCTTCCTGCCACACCACGTTAAGGTAAGCTTTACCGGCCCAGTCCATTTCAATATTAGCAGGCAGTGGGTTGTCTTCAATGTAGCTGTCAACGGTGTTGACGACCTGGGTTACGTGCTGGTTGTCACCGCTGGTTAACTGCAACCACATTAAGCTGCGTTTGTAGTCCGGCGTAACAAAGTGCCAGAGGTCTTGCGGACGGTGCGACGACTGATACTGCAACAGGGTTTGCGCAACACCGGCGGCATTGTCCGGCAGCTCGTAGTCTCTTTCTTCGCCCGAGCGTAATTCGCGGTTCACCGTCTTCACCACGTCGGACAGACTGCTTGACTTGCCCACCAAGCCTGTCGTTTGCAAGTACGCTTGCATCTCGCTCATGTAAGCCAGTAATTCCGGGCTTTGGAACGCTTTGCTGGCGCTATTCAGCTGTTCGAGCTCAGTCATTAATCGCTCTAACGGCTCTAATTGGTCAGAACCGACGCTGAAGAGCAGATCATCAATAGCGATAATCCACTGGTTAAAGTTCACTTGCTGTTGCTCAAGCAGAGCGCTTAAAGCATCCCGCGATTCTTCAGACAGCGCGTCGTTATTCAGGGCGTCACGAACCGCTGAGCGAGCTTTTTCGGTCGCATCTAGGGTATTTTCAAATACTACATACGCGTTGTACGTCCCGGCAAAGTGGTCGTTTAATACTTCGTCAGCAATACGAACCTCGTGGTCAGGTTTAAACCAACGCACCGGGTTGTCGTTAATGTTTATTTGCTGAATACCGAACCAGGCAAAAGCCAAAACTGCCAGGAAAAAGGCTATCCATAGTTTAGCGTGGCGAGCAGCGACAGCGCCCAGCTTTTGAAGCCAGCCATCCTTGTGTTCTTCATGAGTGGCTTTAGCAAAGCCTTCTAACGTTGATGGCTTCAACGCACAGATATAGGCCGGTACGAAAATCACGGTAATTAAGAAGGCCAGTAAAATACCGGAACCAACAAAAGCACCAAATACCTGCACCGGAGGAATAGGTGTCAGCATTAATGAATAAAAACCAATCGCTGAGGTGACAGATGTGAACAACATTGGTCTGAATAAGTGCCCAAGGACGTTCTTAATCGTGTCTTTTGCGTTACTTTTTTCACGGTATCGATCCGAAAACTCCGACATAATATGCACTGAGTCGACCACGGCAATGGGCATCAGGAAAATGGCTATCATTGATGACATAATGTGTACAGTGAAGCCCAGAGCAATAAGAGCACCCATGGTAATCAGCACGGTCTACATCGCGACTATCATGGCGGCACTTATAAAGCGCATATTGCGGAAAAAGACCCAAAGCAACGCGAAAATAACAGCGGCTGCTAATGGCGCGGAAATCCCCATTTGCACAAACATTTCAAAGCCGAACTGGTCTTCAGCCACCGGCAAGCCGGTAATGTGCCAGTCGTCGCCACTCTCTAGGGTACTGATTTTGTCACGCAGTTGCTCCGCCAGCGCATAGCTCTCGTCTTTACTTTCAATAGGCACATAAATAGCGGCGGCTTTGTTATCGCCAGAGACAATGGTGTTATAAAGCAGTGGCAGGTCTTCAACTTGCTGCTGAATGTAGCGAGCTTCGGCGTCATTTTCCGGAGGTTGCTTCATCATCCATTCAAAACGAATGGTGCCGGGCTCTTTTTGAGTAATATTGTCGACATTAGCCAGTGACATCAGATCGTCACTGATAACTCCGTTCAGTGACTCCGCATAATTCGACATGGTATGCAGGTCGGTTAAAGTCTTTTGGTTGTAGACGGTGTTCTCATTCACTACGCCAACGACAATCATGTCATGCATAGCAAAAGTTTCTTTGACCTCATTATGGAAAACACGCTGCGGGTTATCGTCCGGCAGCATGTTCTCCGGATCGGTATCAATGGTAATAGAGGGGATGAAGGCAGCAACGGCAATAGTGATCAGCGTCAACAACCAAAAGACACTTCTGCGGTAACCTGTCGCCAATTTCATAATGACATCGATCATATAAATTCCGAACTTACTAATTTAGATAAATACGAAATATAGTCGATAATTTCTGATTTGTCATCTATCTTGATTAAAAAATAACAGGGCGAACTCTATGACCACTCCCCATATTTCGGCTAAGGCCGGCGATTTTGCAGAGCTTTGCTTGTTTCCAGGCGATCCTTTGCGGGCAAAACATATTGCTGAAACGCATTTAGATAACGCTGAACTCATAAGTGACACTCGAAATATGCTGGCATTCACCGGTCAATTTCGTGGCACGCCGGTTTCCGTTATGGGGTCTGGCATGGGTATGCCGTCCTGTACGCTTTACGCGCAGGAGTTATTTCAGCACTTCGGAGTAGAGCGGCTGGTTCGGGTGGGCAGTTGCGGTGCGGTATCGCCAGACCTTAATTTACGAGACTTAGTGGTAG
>NZ_DFTS01000037.1:22336-24218 GCF_002383015.1 Idiomarina sp. UBA4206 | reverse complement strand
ACCCGAGACTTAGTGGTAGCCCAGGGAGCTTGCACCGATTCGGCGATGAACCGGCAGCTGTTCGGTGGTTACGACTTTGCTCCTATTGCAGATTATAAGTTGTTGAGTGAATTTGTCGGCTATTGTCAGAAAAAAAATCAGCCGGTGGCGGTGGGGAATGTGTTTTCAACCGATAGCTTTTATCATCCTGATAAAAAGCTGGAATGCCGACTGGAGGCTATGAATGTGCTGGCGTTAGATATGGAAGCTGCTGCACTGTACGCCATTGCCGCTATACACAAGAAACAGGCGTTAGCCGTTATGACAGTCTCCGATGAAATAAGAACGGGTAATGGTTTATCGGCGAATGAAAGGCAGACGGCTTTTAGTGAAATGACAGAGATGACTCTGGAGAGCTTACTGGTTTATTGATCCTGATCAAGTAACAGCTACCTAATAAGTAATAACCCTATATTTCATGTGACTAATGCCGATGAATAGGCAAAATAGCCCGTTTGTGGTTGCAGATTTTGCCTGTAGTGGAGTGGTTATGAAGTGGCTCGATTGGTTAACTCGCCCTGTCCAGAAGTTGTTTAATTTATTAAGCTTTCGACGAAAATTCAGCTTAATCGGTTTTTTGTTGTTTATTCCGGTTATTGTACTCAGTTCACTGATGGTAACTGACTCCTTAAATAAGAGTCAGCAAGTGGCAGAAAAGCAAACGGCAGCCCAGTACTGGCCTGAGTTCAGAGGGTTGCTGGAGCATATTGCTAAGCACCGGGGAATGACCGGGAGCGATGCGCAAAAGCGTGAGTTTTCCGGAGAAATAAACCGCTCTGTGCAAGCCATTAAT
Source organism: Idiomarina sp. UBA4206 (assembly GCF_002383015.1). Classification (NCBI taxonomy): domain Bacteria; kingdom Pseudomonadati; phylum Pseudomonadota; class Gammaproteobacteria; order Alteromonadales; family Idiomarinaceae; genus Idiomarina; species Idiomarina sp. UBA4206. Next base: position 23,386 of record NZ_DFTS01000037.1, on the reverse strand, counting down.
AGTCACTTCGATAAGCTTGAGGCGTTACAAAGCCAGCAGGCGTTTTTCTCCACACGGGCGTTGTCCCAACTTCGGCGTCAATGGCAAAGTCTTAACGGTTCTACCGGCCAGTTTAAGCAGCACACTCAGCTATTGAAAGATCTCCAAAACCTTTTAGCAAAACTTAGTGCCGGCTCGCAACAGCTGTTGGAGAACGAGCTGGCCAGCCTTCTGCTGGCACGTCTTGCGGTTGAAGAACTGCCGCAGTTAGTTGAGCAGAGCGGGCGCTTAAGGGGTCTCGGAGCGCAATGGTTAAACGGCCAGGAAAGCAAAGAGCTGCAGCAAGATATCACCACAATAAACTACGTACTGGAAAACCAGGTTTCGAACTTTGTTGAGGCGGTTAAGAACCTATCCGATGAAACCAATGAGATTGGGTTGCTGAAACAGGCGGAAGCGGCCGAGCAACAATTAACACTATTTAGTGAGACGGCATCGCGTAGGCTGCTGAAGCGACAAATGTCAGCCGGGGATTTTTTCCGTGAAGGCACTGCGGCAATTGGCGCCTTGTTTGGTTTTTATGACAGTGTTATTCCAGCGTATCAGTCCAGATTAGAACAGCGTGCTGGAAAACTGGATACTGTGGTATGGACCAATATCGCGTTGATGCTGGGCGTACTGCTTTTACAATTACTGCTCTTCACCAGTCTGTACTTAGGCATTTATCGCGCTGTGTCAGCCAACATTCGTATGGCAAAACAGTTAGCTAATGGTGACTTAAACAGCTTAGGCACAACAGAGGGCAAAGATGAACTGTCGAAAATAACCCATTACTTAAACTCTGTCGCCATAGAAACCAGCTATTCAGTCGATGCCATCCGAAAATCGAGCGACGGTATGGACAGCCTGGGTGATGGAAACTATCAGGCCATAAAAGAACTTGCCGAGCGCGCTAAAGCTCAGGCGACGCAAATGCAAAGTGCAGCCGCGGCGGTGGAACAAATGACAGCCGCAATTAGTGAGGTATCTGAGTCAACGCAAAAGGCGGCTACTGAAGCTGACAACACCTTA
>NZ_DFTS01000037.1:20850-22236 GCF_002383015.1 Idiomarina sp. UBA4206 | reverse complement strand
AGCAGGTTGTTAATACCATGGTCGTGGCTATTCAAAAGCTTGAGCAGGAAGTGTCTGAGTCTCAGCAAGTGATAAAAACCCTGTCGGAAGACAGCCAGGCTATCTCTAAAATACTACTGACCATTAATGATATTGCCGACCAAACTAACTTGCTGGCGCTGAATGCGGCAATTGAAGCCGCCCGGGCGGGCGAGTCGGGTCGCGGCTTCGCTGTGGTGGCGGACGAAGTCAGGCAACTGGCGCAGCGCGTGCAGGCATCAACGGGTGAAATACAAAATGTGATTGGCCGGCTTGAAACCAACACCAGCAACGCGGTTCATTCTATGGAGCGCAACAAGACTCTGGCTGGCGAGAATGTTGAGCAGGCAAATAAAGCGTCAAACTCGCTGACTGACATTGTTGAAAACGTCGGTGTTATTAATGACCTGAATATTCAGATAGCGTCCGCAGCCGAAGAGCAGTCGGCGGTTACTATGAACATTCAGGAGAATATTAATTCGCTGTCAGAAAGTGCCCGAATTGTGGATGCGCGGTCGCAGGAGGCATTAGAGAGCTCGGCGCAATTAACCACCTTAGGCGGCGAGATAAAATCTCTTGGCGACCGGTATTACATTGAGAAAGACGTGATAGAGCAGCGTCTTGCGGAGCAGGACGTACTCATTGAATGGTCGTCGAAACTGGATGTCGGCATTGAAGAAATTAACCGTCAGCACCAGCGCTTAATTTACATTGCTAATGAGCTTTACCGCCTTAAGCTTCGCGATGGCGACCAGCATGCATTGCAGCGCTTGGTGGATTCGTTAATTAACTACACCGCAACGCACTTTAACTACGAAGAGTTGTTAATGGAGCGTAACGGCTACCCGGATTTAGAAAATCATAAGCTTAAACACCGCGACTTAGTGCAGGACGTAATGCGCTTCAAACACCGGGTTGATAACCACGAAGACGTGATTGATGAACTACTGGACTTCGTAAAAGCCTGGTTAATGAATCACATTATGAAAAGCGATATGGCTTACAAAGGACACCTTAACAGTAAAGGTATCCGCTAAATATTACAGCCCCAGGCTAATAACCGGGGCTTTTTCACTTTCTTGTCGCTGAGTAAAGTCATCTTTACCGGAGAGATTGCGCCAGTTGGCTGCGACCAGGCTTTGTCCGGTGGCACCACCCAGGCTATTGCCAGGCCCCAGCAGCAATAGCTTATCCGGCGCAAATTCTCTTAAGGCGACTGTAATGGCTTTGGTGTAGTCGTAATATTCGGTTACCTGATGCCCAAAAGTATAGCGTTGCAGGGCGTCCAAATGGCAGCCGGGCGGCTCCCAGATAACACCACGGCCGTCTATCAGTGGCAGTTCAGGCTGTCTGAAATGACTGCTGTCC
>NZ_DFTS01000037.1:14582-20822 GCF_002383015.1 Idiomarina sp. UBA4206 | reverse complement strand
CACACGGAAAGAGCCTGATCTGACGCCTCTTTCATTAACGGCGAATGAAATGCCGCATGGCCGGGTAAAATCATAGGGAAGCGGTTATCAACAGGAGCCAGGGTTTTGTTGGCAGCGTTAATCGCATTCTGTGTACCCGCCAGCAGAACATAGCCGCCGTAACGAATGGATAAAAACAGCTCTCCCGCGTGTTGTTCTAACAGTCGGCTGACGGCCTTTTCACGAGCTTTGTCCGGTTGCCACTGCTCGTTCATAATGGGGTAAATAAGCTGCGCACCCTCGGCTGTGGCAGTTCGCTTTGCCATGTCGGTGACAATAGACATCGCTTTTTCCGGCTGCCATGCACCGGCACAGGCCAGGGCGGTATACCAGCCCATAGAGTTTCCGGTTACGGCTACTATGTCATACTGCTCCGGGTCAACCGCTTTGAAGTCGGCGTAACCGGCGGCAAAAATTAAGGCTGCGGAATTTTCCGGTTTTAAATGTAGGCGGTGATCGAACTTATCTTTCTGGTCCAGCTCCGAAACGCCGGTAAAACCTTCGTTTTCGCGGACTTTATCTAACCGGCTAATGAGTTCGCTTTGCTTTGGCAAATGGCGCTCAGTGATAGAGCCTAATTCAGGTTTGTTGTAACCACCACGACCGGGGCAGACGATAACGGCAGTTTGTTTCATTGGCCTAAATGCTCCTGTAAATACTGGCGAATGTCTTCTTTTCCGGGCAAAACCTTATAAGCGGCTGACCCCAGAGGAATAAAGCTGTCCTTGGCGGTAATGCGGTCAACGCGTTGCCAGTCACGGCGGTGTTCGTACAGAGCCGTTATCAGCTCTTCACTTAGCGAACCGCGGTTACGACACTCATCGACAACCAGAATATGGTTAGCAGGGCCAATGGCGTCTACGACCTTTTCAATATCCAGCGGTACTAAGTAGCGTAAATCAAGAATGCGGATGCGTTTCTCAAGACCGAGTTCGCTGCATGCCTGTCGACTTAAGTAGTAACCATTGCCATAGGTGATAATGACCAGCTCGTCGCCGTCACCATAACGGGAAGGCTCGCCTAAAGCTGGTAGCGGCGCGTCAGCTGATGGAAACTCATGCAGCCAGCCTTGATCGCCTTCTTCAAGCAAGTCACGAGTCATGTAAAGCGCAATAGGTTCAAGAAAAATGACTAAGCGCTTCTGGCAGTGGGCAAGCTGAACCGCTTGCCTCATCATGAGTACCGCGTCGTGCCCATTCGACGGGCACATAACGATAACCCCCGGAATATCACGGAATACAGCGAAGGAATTGTCGTTATGGAAATGGCCGCCAAAGCCTTTCTGGTAGGCCAGGCCGGCAATACGAATGACCATACCGTTGTGGTATTGGCCGTTGGAGAAAAAGGGCAGAGTGGCTGCTTCGCCCCGAATTTGGTCTTCGGCATTATGTACGTAAGCCAGGAACTGAATTTCCGGTATGGGAAGAAAACCCTGTTGTGCCATGCCCATGGCTAAGCCAAGAATGCTTTGCTCATCCAGTAAGGTATTTACGACACGGTTAGCACCAAAATGATCAAAAAGGTGGTGAGTCACATGGTACACCCCACCTTTTTTGCCGACATCCTCACCAAAGACAACGGTGTTCTGGTACCGCGCCAGTATTTCGTGCAGCGCCCAGTTAATCATTTTGCCTAAGGGCTGGGGCTTCTTAAAGTTACGCTTATCAAACGCGAATACCGCCTGTTGCTGTGTGCTGGTTAGTGGCTGAGTATCGTCGGCCAGTGTTTTTGGCACAATGGAAGCCATGACCGACTCCGCGCACTCGAGTCTGGGCCGGGTGGAAGCTTCAGCCCCCACCCTCTGGATACGCTGCAACCAGCACTGCGCTTTTTCCGAAAGTTGAGAGCCGGTGCAAAGGCCCCGTTCGACCACTTGTGCTGCGGTTTGCAACAACACATCGGTTTCAAAGCCTTGTGCAATTGATTCACTGCTGCGGTAGGCAACTTCGGCATCGGCACCGGCGTGACCAAAAAAGCGCTGCGTTTTTAAATGCAGAATCGCGGGTTTTCGCGTGCGCCTTATATAGTCGGCTGCCTGACTGGCAACAGCGTAGGTTTCACTGACATTAGCACCGTCTGCATAGTAGTAACGTATTGCCGGATAATTCTGAAGCTGCTGAGCGGTCCATCCTCGGGGTGTTGAGGTAGAAATGCCAATACCGTTGTCTTCACACACGTAGAGAATGGGCATCGGCATGCCCTGGTACGCACTCCAGCCGGTGGCATTGAGAGCCCCTACGGCCGTAGAGTGGTTTGCTGAAGCGTCGCCAAAATTACAAAGCACAATGGCATCATCTGGCCACTGGCCAGCTTGCTTTAAGCGTTTACTGAGTCCAATGGCGTAGGCGGTACCCATGGCTTTGGGTAAGTGCGAAGCAATGGTCGAAGTTTGCGGTGGTATATTAAGCGCCAGGCTGCCCAGTACCTTGTGGCGGCCGCCGGATATGGGGTCGTCACTGGAGGCACAAAAAGACAGCATGAGGTCGTACAGGGAGTGCGACCCCTCAAGTTGCCTGGCACGCTGCAAGAAAAAAGCGCCGCTGCGATAGTGCAGAAAAGCCGGGTCGGTGACCCGCAGCGCTGCGGCAATAGCAGCGTTACCTTCGTGTCCCGCGCTGCCAATAGTGTAAAAGCTTTTGCCCTGACGCTGCAGGCGTCGTGATTCGATATCGGTGAAGCGGCTCAGAACCTGACTGTGAAAGAGTGCAAATAAGTCAGTATCGCTCAAGTTCGAGTGCTGCGACTGAGGCGCAGGCAAGTCTTCCTGCGCCAGTCGCTCAATAAAGTCCTGTTGCCAGCCCTCAATATCGCAACGCATGATAAGCCTCGCTATTAAAACGCAGGAATGTCGGTCTGTGAGCGACCCAGAATTAACGCATGAATATCGTGTGTACCTTCGTAAGTATTCACCGCTTCTAAATTCATCACATGGCGGATTACGTGGTACTCATCGGCAATACCGTTGCCGCCGTGCATGTCGCGTGCCTGACGGGCAATATCCAGTGCCTTACCACAGCTGTTACGTTTAATGAGCGAAATAGCTATGGGGTTAAGCGTGCCGTTATCGAGCTCGCGTCCGGCTTGCAGGCAGCCTAGTAAACCCAGGCTGATTTCGGTCTGCATGTCAGCCAGTTTTTTCTGTATCAGCTGGTTTGCTGCTAACGGGCGGCCAAACTGACTGCGTTCCAGCGTATATTGTCGTGCTGCGTGCCAGCAGAATTCAGCGGCACCAAGCGAACCCCAGGCAATGCCATAGCGCGCTTTATTGAGACAGCTAAACGGACCTTTTAAACCTTTAACTTCAGGGAAAATATGGTCTTCGGATACTTCAACGCCATCCATAACAATTTCGCCGGTGATAGACGCTCGAAGCGAGAACTTACCGTCAATTTTAGGGGCGCTCAGACCTTTCATACCTTTTTCCAGTACAAAACCGCGAATTTCGCCGTCAAGTTTTGCCCAGACCACAAAAACATCAGCGATAGGCGAGTTTGTTATCCACATTTTAGAGCCGGACAACACATAACCGTTGTCGGTGCGCTTAGCTGTGGTACGCATGCTGGCCGGATCTGAGCCGGAATCTGGCTCGGTCAGGCCAAAGCAACCCACCCATTCACCGCTGGCTAATTTAGGTAAGTATTTTTTGCGCTGCGCCTCGGTACCAAAGGTGTAAATAGGGTGCATCACCAACGATGACTGTACACTCATGGCACTGCGATAGCCGCTGTCGACACGCTCAATTTCACGGGCAATAAGGCCGTAGCTGACATGGTTAACACCGCTGCCGCCGTATTCTTCCGGTAAGGTGGCGCCCAGTAGCCCCATCTCACCCAGCTCGTTCATAATCTGGCGATCAAAGTTCTCATTGCGGTTGGCATCCAGCACGCGGGGCATCAGCTTTTCCTGAGCGTACTGATGAGCACTTTCCTGAATCATCTTCTCTTCATCGGACAAAGCGTTTTGCCAGTTGAGGGGATCGGACCAATTAAAACCAGCGGATGACATGTAACCTCCTAAAGTAGCGTTATGCGACGCGGCGCTCTAAGGCGTTTAAATTGTTTATGGTCAGAATAGACTGCTTGGTATCGATAAGGGATTCTTCCTTTAACGATGTAAAAATACGGCTGACGGTTTCAACGGCTAAGCCTAAATAGTTGGCTATGTCGGTGCGCGTCATGGGCAGTCGATATTCGTTGCGTGAAAGACCATGTTGATGCATGTGCGTGCTGATTGAAAGCAAAAAAGCGATGACTTTTTGTTCAGCACTGGTATTCACTATGTTTAAGTAGTGTTTGCTGCAATTGGCTAAACGGCGGCTCATTAGCTGCAAAAGGTTGTTTTCAACTTTGGGCAGCTCCTGCGCGAACAGTTTATTTAGCTTAATTTCGCAGAGCATGGAGGTCTCTAAGGTTTCGCAATAAGTTGCGGCTTTACCGTTGGCTAATGCCTCAAGGCCTACAATATCGCCCACCAGATGGAAGCTGGTAATCTGCTGCTTACCATTACTGTCAATGGTATAGCATTTGACCGATCCGCTTTTAATCGCGAACACAGAATTTAACGGGCGGTCCTCGCTGAAAACCACGCTGCGTTTATTATAAAGATGCGGTTCGCGGCTGCTTTTATCGAGAATCTCGACGTCGCTTGGAACCAGGCCAGCGGGGACGCAAATCGATTGCATGCTGCATTGGCTACATTGAATTGGGGTACGCATAGTCATCTCATCTACCGAATTATTGATCTGGTTCACTATACAAAACCCTCCGAATGATTTATCTACCTCTAAAGAGAGGGGGGTATTTACCCCTTTGCTTGTAGAATATCGACCGCTTCAACCGGGCAGACGACATAACAGTTAGGCGTGTCGTAATAACCCTCGCATTCGACGCACTTGTCCTGATTTACTTCGTAAATGCTGTCGCCCATCGAAATCGCTTCGGTCGGACACTCGGGCTCACAAATATCGCAGTTAATACAACCCTCATTAATGACAATCATGCTACTTTCCTCACTGCTGCTTCTTTTATGAGAAAACAATAGGGAATGTCCTGTTCGTCTATGGCGACAGGTGTTTGAATTTTGACCTGATAACCAGACCCCGGCGCGCGGATCATGACTTCATCTTTAAGTGACTCCATACGTGCCAGCTGAAATGGGTAGTTGCCTTTCGGAGTCATCAGTAGCAAGTCATCGCCAATAGAGAAGCCATTTTTTACCGCGACCTCATAAACGGAGTTGTTGTTTGCCGCCCCAGTTAGCTGACCTACCAGAATATGTTCGCCTTCGCTGTGTGAACGTTCGTAGTTTTGTAAGTCCTGTGGGGTGTGACGTTGCAGAAAGCCCGGGGTAAACCCGCGGTTTGCCATACCGTTTAACTCATTAAGAAGCTCGGTATTAAAAGGTTTGCCGGCAACAGCGTCATCAATTGCGCGGCGATAGACCTGAGCGGTTCGGGCAATGTATTAGTCCGATTTGGTACGGCCTTCAATTTTTAGCGAGTGCACACCCATGTCTACTAAGTCATTGACATATTCCACGGCGCGCAGGTCTTTGGAGTTCATAATGTAGGAGCCGTGCTGGTCTTCATCAAGCAACATTAGGTCTTGCGGACGCTTCGGATCACCAAGCAATACCGGCTCGTACTGACCAACGGCGTTCTCTTTGGCTTCGTGAACTTCGTAGCCCCAGCGGCAGGCATTGGTGCAGGCGCCCTGATTTGGGTCGCGCTTGTTCATATAACCGGACAGCAGGCAGCGCCCGGAGTAGGCCATACATAAGGCGCCATGTACAAAAACTTCAATTTCAATGTCCGGCACCTGCTGGCGCATTTCTGCAATTTCCTTCAGCCCCAGTTCGCGCGACAAAATAACGCGTTCAATACCTTGTTGCTGCCAGAACTTCAGCGCTGCCCAGTTAATGGTGTTGGCCTGCACCGATAAGTGCAGGGGCTGCTCAGGGAAGTTTTCCTGCAGTAGCATCACCACTCCGGGGTCGGAAACAATTAAGGCATCCGGTTTCATGTCGACAATAGCGCGAATGTGTTCAACAAACTTTGCCAATTTCGCATTATGTGGGGCAATGTTGACTACCACATAAAAGCGCTTTCCCTGTTGGTGCGCTTCGTCAATGCACTCACCCAAGTTATCCAGAGTGAAACTGTTATTGCGTACGCGCAGGCTGTAGCGAGGCTCTCCGGCGTAG
>NZ_DFTS01000037.1:12694-14528 GCF_002383015.1 Idiomarina sp. UBA4206 | reverse complement strand
CAGGCTGTAGCGAGGCTCTCCGACGTAGACCGCATCGGCACCATAGGCAAAGGCCATACGCATGGCTTCCGGGCTACCGGCAGGGCAAAGCAATTCAGGGCGGAAATGAGCGGCTGACATAGAACACCTGTATGACCAAAGTGGCGGCAAAGATTAGCAGAAATTTCACCGGCAAAACTTGATGCATATCAAGGCTTATAGCGCTCAAATACCCCCTAAGTGGTAGTCCACCCCTCCCTTCAAGGGAATTTCGCTCTATAGCTTGCTCTACTAAGCTGTGCACACTACGCCGAGCTACCGGCTCTAAGCTCTTTTATTAGGGTATGAACGGTATGCCGTGGCAATTCAGCCACCAGGGTGCTTTTGGAAACGAAAGTACCTCCCGAACTTGGAAAGGTGTGATATGCAACAATTACAAGATCGCTTCGCGCGCCGCTTTACCTATTTGCGCCTGTCATTGACCGAAAGCTGTAACTTTCGCTGTGACTATTGCCTTCCCGATGGCCCTGACTGCAGCTCCCGTAAGTATGAAATTACTTTGCCTGAAGTGCGCCGTCTGGTAACGGCTTTTGCCAAACTGGGCACCACCAAAATACGCTTAACCGGTGGTGAGCCTTGTCTGCGTAAAGACCTGACGGAAATTATCGCTACCTGTAAGTCGGTTCCCGGCATTGAGAAAGTGGCTATGACCACCAATGGCTACCGCATGAAGCGCGACTTGCCCGCCTGGCGTGACGCTGGTCTGGACGCAATTAATGTCAGTATCGACAGCCTGGATCCCAGTACTTTTCATCTGGTGACCGGGCAAAATAAACTTCCGGAAATTATTGAAGGTATCGACCAGGCGGTTGATATGGACTTTGCAACGGTCAAGGTCAATACCGTGCTGCTAAAGCAATACAATGGCGGTGAGCTGCCTGAGTTTCTCAAGTTTATTAAAGACCGCAATGTGGCGTTGCGATTCATTGAGCTAATGCGTACTACGGACAATACAGAATACTATCAACGCCATCATGTCAGTGGAGAAAGCATAAAACAGCAGCTTCAGTCCGAAGGCTGGTCGCTTACTTCAAGAGCGGACAACGCTGGCCCTGCGCAGGAGTTTACGCACCCTGACTACAAAGGGAAAATGGGGCTTATTATGCCTTACAGCAAAGACTTCTGTGACGACTGTAACCGGCTGCGGGTTTCCAGCCTGGGCCAGCTGTTCTTATGCCTGTTTACCGAACAGCATCAGGATATTCGCAAGTACTTACAAAGCGATGATCCGGAACCGCTAATGAACGCACTGCGTGACAATATTATGCTGAAAGAAGCGACTCACGGCTTGCACGAGGGTAACAGCGGAGCAACGCGTCATCTGGCGATGATTGGTGGCTAACATGGTCGGCTCTAACCTAAGTTCTTCTTTCAGTAGCATACTGCTGGCTGGTGGTCGTTCTTCCCGTATGGGTAAGGACAAGGCTTTACTGCGTTTTGGTTCTGAGAACCTACTGGATTATATGCAGGCAAAGTTATCTGAGCTTGGCTGCCACAATATTATTGTCAGCCGCAATCAGCCAGGGTTTGTATCGGACACTATCCCGGACCAGGGGCCTCTATCAGGCTTGCATGCCTGTCTGCCGCATTGCCAACTTACTAAAGTACTGGTGGTACCGGTAGACATGCCGGCATTGACGGCTGAAACTTTGTTACCGCTGCTCAATAACCAGGCTTCAGCGAGTTACTATCAGGATTGTGCTCTACCTTGCGTGTTGACCAACAGCAAGGAGCTTCAGACGGATATTGAACAGCAATTGTCGGGCCCCAATGGTCGGCGATCAGTTTTTGCACT
>NZ_DFTS01000037.1:7123-12660 GCF_002383015.1 Idiomarina sp. UBA4206 | reverse complement strand
TCTGCAACGATTTAACGCGCAAGCCTTATCCTGCCAGAACGAATCACAACTGGTGAATACCAATACCCCGGAACAATGGTCGCAACTCTGTCAAATTCACGGCCAGACTCAGGAGTGGATGCATGAAAGCTAATAAATCCTTTAAGCCATTAAACATTGCTGTGGTGACTTTTTCAGATAAACGCACCCGGGCGGATGACAGCACCGGCGACCTGCTGCAGAAGCTCATGGAAAACGATGGCCACAAGGTCGTGGAACGCGAAGTACTCAGTCACGACAAATACCAGATTAGAGCATTGGTCAGTCAGTGGATAGCGCGTGAAGATATTCAAGTTGTGGTGACCAATGGCGGCACCGGTTTCGCGCTGGATAACGTCACTCAGGACGCACTAATGCCGCTACTGGACAGTCATATTGATGGCTTTGGTGAGTTATTCAGACAACTGTCTTTTGCTGATATCGGTACCTCCAGCGTTCAGTCACGGGCGTTTGCCGGATTAGCAAACCGTACCTTAGTTGCAGCAGTACCAGGCTCCGGCGGCGCTGCAGAGCTGGCCTGGGACAGCTTGCTGGGCCCCCAGCTGGATTCACGTCAGGGCCCCTGTAATTTCGTCGGCCATCTGTCATAAGGAAAACACATGAGTGAATTAACCCATCTGAATCAGCACGGCGAAGCCCATATGGTGGATGTTGCTGATAAAGCCACCACTACGCGCATAGCAGTGGCACAAAGCAGGCTACGTAGCCGCACAGACGTGATTGAGCTGCTGGAAGCCGCCGCGGCTAAAAAGGGCGATGTTCTGGCCACAGCACGCATTGCCGGCATTATGGCTGCTAAAAAATGCAGCGAGCTGATTCCTCTTTGCCACCCGTTAGCCCTAACCAAAGTCACTATCGACTTCGAACTTGACCATGAAAAAGGCGAAGTTCGCATTCAGAGTCTCTGCAAGGTAACCGGTAGTACAGGCGTGGAAATGGAAGCTTTGACGGCGGCATCGGTCGCGGCCTTAACGGTGTACGACATGTGCAAAGCGGTTGATCCGGCCATGGTCATAACAGACACCTGTCTGCTTGAGAAAGAAGGTGGCAAAAGAGGTCACTGGACACGAGGAGGTACGCCGTTGTGATCACCGTAAAATTTTTTGCTGTACTACGAGAACGGTTAGGGTTAGCAGAAACGCAGGTGGATGCTGACGTCAGTACAGTACAAGAGCTGGTTCAGGTATTAAAACAACAGTCTGAGCGCTACGCTAAAGAGCTGGATCGCTATCAGTTGCTGTGTGCGGTTAATCAAAACTTATTGCCGCTAACAACGGAAGTTAAAGACGGTGATGAAGTGGCGCTGTTCCCCCCGGTTACCGGTGGTTAGGAGTTACTCATGAGTATCAGCGTTCGGGTTCAGCAAGAAGACTTTGATTTAGCCACAGAATATCAACGCCTCGCACAGAATAACCAGTGCGGTGCGGTAGTGACTTTTACAGGTTTGGTGCGTGATTCTGCTGACGGTGGTTTACGCGGTCTTGAGCTTGAGCATTACCCGGGAATGACCGAAAAGGCGTTAAACGATATTGTTGAAGAGGCTCAGAAACGCTGGGACCTGCATGGCGTGACGGTTATCCATCGGGTGGGTTATCTGGCACTGAATGAACAAATTGTTATGGTGGCCGTTGCCAGTGGCCATCGGCAGGCAGCTTTCTCGGCTGCCAGCTTTATTATGGATTACTTAAAAACCCGGGCGCCTTTCTGGAAGAAAGAACATACAGAAGAAGGCGAGCACTGGGTAGAAGCAAAGCAAAGTGATCAGCAAGCGGCAGAGCAGTGGAGTCAGCAGTAGTGAAGCTTTGGAGTTTGTTGTTATTGCTTTTTTCATCGTCGGTATGGGCTACAGACTTAACCATAGCGGCAGCATCCAGCTACCGGCCTTTGTTGACCGAGCTGGCAGATGAGTTTGAGCAGCGCGAGAATGTTTCTGTACGCTTGGTTTTCGGCTCCTCCGGCAAGCTGGCTACTCAAATTCAGCACGGTGCGCCGTATGATCTTTATTTTTCCGCAGACGATAGTTACATCCAGCACTTGCAGGAAGAAGGCTATTTAAGCGGAAAAATCATCACCGATGGCTATGGGCAACTGGTGTTGTGGAGCGCGAAAGCGGGCTTACTGCCTGAGTCGATTGAACAGCTGAGCGAGATGAAATCCGTTACTCTGGCGATTGCCCAGCCGCGCCATGCTCCTTTTGGCAAGGCGGCTATGCGCGTTTTAGAGAACCACCAGCTTGCTGATGCGGTTGAGGGGCAGTTGGTTTACGCAGAAAATGTCGCTCAGGCAGCCCAAATGGCCTTGTCAGGTGCAGCCGATATGGCCTTTGTTGCGGTCTCCGTTCTGCCATTTGAGGCTCGCGACGACAATCAGTTGCTAGTATTGCCTCTGAGTGACGAGCGCTTATTGGAGCAATCACATGCGGTGTTAAAGCGCGCTGATGATTTGAACTTAGCAATACAGTTCAGTCAGTTTACACAGAGAGAGGAGTTTAACCCTCTTAAACGTAAGCATGGGTTAATGCCGGGTAACAGAGCGGGGGCCAGCAATGAGTAGCACAGACTGGCAAGCGGTAGTTCTGACATTGCAGTTAGGCGCTTACAGTACGCTTATTCTGTTACTGCTGGCGACGCCTATTGCCTGGTGGCTGGCGAATCAGCGCAGCTGGCTGGTAGCTCCGGTTCAGGCCATTGTGGCTTTGCCATTGGTGTTACCGCCGACAGTATTAGGTTTTTATCTACTCATTTGGCTAGGTCCTAACGGTTTTATTGGATCTACGCTGGAGTCCTGGGGGCTGAACCATCTGGCGTTTAGTTTCGAAGGCATTCTTATTGGTTCGGTTATTTATTCCTTACCCTTTGCGGTGCAGCCACTGGTGGAGTCTTTTCGGCAACTGGGTAAAGAGCAACTGGATGTTGCAGCAACTCTGGGTGCCGGCTGGTGGCGTCGCTTCTGGACCATTGTATTGCCCTCTTGTCAGGGCGGGTTCCTCATTGCGGCAACTCTGAGCTTTGCCCATACCTTAGGCGAGTTTGGTGTCATTTTAATGCTTGGTGGCAGTATACCGGGAGAAACCCAGGTTTTGTCGGTGCTTATTTACGACCATGCCGAAGCCATGAACTACGGCGCGGCTGAGCGGTTGTCGCTGGGTCTGTTGTTATTTGCCTTTACCGTACTGGTCTCAGTTTATGCCTGGCAGAGGCGCGCTCAGCGTGGAGGGCGGTTATGTTAACGGTCAATATAGAACAACAACAGGGCGACTTCTGTCTGCAGTTGGCGCACAGTTTTGCCGATGACCGTGTGACCGCCATTTTTGGCCCGTCGGGCTGCGGTAAAAGTACTTTATTACGAGCTATCGCCGGATTAACTCCGGGTCTGAAAGGCAGTGTCCGCTGGCGGGATGCACTCTGGCATTCGCGCAAACCGCGCATGAAAACGGAGCAACGTGGACTGGCACTGGTATTTCAACAGGCTCACTTGTTTACCACTATGTCGGTCGAAAATAACCTAAGATACGGCATGCCGAAAAACGTCAGTGACAGTGAATTGGCTATCGGCTTTGCTGAGGTCGTTGATATGTTGTCACTTAGAGAGCTGCTGCAGCGTAAGCCGGGCCAGCTTTCCGGAGGGCAGCAGCAGCGCGTAGCCATTGGCAGGGCATTGTTGTCACAGCCACAGTTATTATTACTCGATGAGCCCATGAATGGTCTGGATGCAACCGCGAAAAAACAAATTCTTACCGATTTACGACGAATACAGAATCGCTTCCGGTTACCTATGTTGCTGGTGTCGCATCATGTTGAGGAAGTGGTGCAGCTGGCCGACGACGTAGTAATCATGGCGGATGGGAAGCTCGTCTCCAGCGGTACTTTGCAGACCCAGATCGATTCTCTGGCCGGCCACAGCGAAGGGCCGCTGTCGGTGTTATCGGTAACGCCACCGAACCAAACGGCCGGGCGTGTTAATGCCACCGATGAACTGCTTGCATGGCAATTGGCGGAGCAGCAACTCTGGCTACCGGTCAATGCCGCTGTCGATGTGACAGGTGTGAGCGAGGCAAAAACACGCGCGGCGGGGCGGCTACTTGTCTGGGCGAGAGACGTCAGTATTGCGACAGGATATTTACCTAATACCTCACTGACGAACCAGGTCGTCGCGCGTATTATCGACTTTGAACCTGCGAAGCATGTTGCTGAGACCGTTGTTGTTTTAACCGTTGGTGACCAGATACTCCGGGCATTGGTAACCAATGCCTCGGTTAAACGTCTGAACTTACAGTTGCAACAACAGGTTTATGCGTCATTTAAAGCAGCCGCTATGCATTAAGAAAGCGATAAGCAAAGCGGTTCAGTCTTTCAGTTCTGGTATTGGCTGCCAGCTCAACCTCAATAAAAGACACTTTCTTTGTCTGCATTAACGCCTGCTGAACGGCGTCTTCAAGTTGTGCACTTTGGCTGACGCGATAATAGTCACAGTTCATGCTCTGACTTAACTGCTGATAGTCCCAGCCATTGAGATTGGTGCATTCAAGTTGAGGTGCAAAAGCCTGGATCATGTCCCAGCAACGGTTATTAAAGAGCACAATAATTGGGGCATAATCATGTCGTTGAAAATGTCCAATCTCCAGTCCGGTCATCAGGAAAGCGCCATCGCCTACCAACACCATGGGCCGCATGCCCGTAGCGGCCTGAATACCATAGGCTGCGGGTATGGAGTAGCCCATCGAGGCATAGTAGGCGGGGGCCAGACAAAGACTGGGTTCGGCCTGTAACGAGGCAAACAGGCAATCGCCGACATCGGTCACAAAAGGAACCACCTGTTCACTGCGTGCCAGTTGCTGATGAATGGTGCGCATCACGTTGTCGGCATTAAAGGTATCATCAGGTATAGAGCAACTGCCGGTCGCGGCTATAGAGTAGTGGTAGTCTGGGAGGTTACCTTGCTCTAACTTGCGGAATAGCTTATCCAGCTGCACATGGTGGTAAGCACTTTTTTCTATCTGACAGTGGTTCTGCTGAATATCTACCAGCTTCTCATTATTAAAGAGTGGATTATGGGCGGCAAAGTTACTGTCTGTGCGGATAACCCCCACCGCCAGAATTAAGTCGGTCTGCTCCAGTAACTGGTAGGCCCGGGTATCAGCATCATCAAGAAATACGCCGGCAAAGTTAGGGTGTGTATGATCAACCACCGCGCGTCCGAGAAAGGTGGTGATAATTGGAATGCCGGTTTTCTTACTGAAGTTCTCCAGTTCAGCAGAGGCGTTAAAGCGGCGCACATCGATACCTGCCAGAATTACGGGTTTTTTTGCTTTTTCCAGACGTTTTTTTAGCTGTGAGGTCAGGCTGGACAGCTCTGTATCTGGCATTTCCGGTACGGCTAAGGCCTGAGGTGGTTCAACGGGGTAATCGTAAGCATCCCGCGCAACTTCAATTAATACCGGGCGAGAATACTTACGGCAGGCAGCTAGCGCTTTTTGCAGTTGTTCGGTAGCCGTTAGC
>NZ_DFTS01000037.1:322-7020 GCF_002383015.1 Idiomarina sp. UBA4206 | reverse complement strand
ATTAGCGGTGAATTTATTCGCACCTGACAGCAGGTGACTTGTTCATAAATAAGGCGCTGCGAGTCAACCTGCTTGGCCTGGTGATGAATGCTTAACCCACGATCAATTTCTTTTTGCGCCGGAAAGCCTGCAACGATAATGAGCGGAACGTGCTCTTCATAGGCTTGAGCAACGGAATTCACTGCATTGAGTGCACCAGCACCATAGGTGAGAAACACCGCCGATGGCCGGTTACAAATACGGGCCGCAGCATCTGCGCAGAAGGTAATAGCTGGCTCATGGCTCAGGTAATGAAAAGGCATGCGCTGGCGACTTTGAATGTCTGCCAGTAGCGGCAGAATAAAGTCGCCCGGAATGCCGAACAGTTCGTTTATGCCAAGTTCTTCAAATTGCTCTAATAGTACGTCTGTAAATTTCATGGACACCCTCCCGGAAGGAACAGTGTCCATGTTTTGCGTCAGGCCGAATTGATTTTGGTCAACATTTACCGCAACAGTGAGGAAAAAGGCAGAATGGTGACTTCTTCTCCCGCATTCACAGGGCCGCGGTCCTGCTCTAGTCGGATAAAGCAGTTGGCACGTTTCAGTGTACTTAACACGGCGGAGCTTTGCGAACCGGCACTGCTGACTTTAAGCTGACTATTGTTGTCCTGCTCAAACCAGCCACGCTGAAAGTCGGCCCGGCCCGGACGCTTTTTCAAATATTCCGCCGCCGTTGCCTGATAAGATTCACTACTGATGTGTTTTTCACCGGAGAGATGCTTCAACACCGGCTGTGTCAGTTGATCCATGGTCACGGCTGCTGCAACCGGGTTGCCGGGTAAACCAAAGAACCAGGTGTCTTTAAGTTTGCCAAAGGCAAAAGGTTTACCCGGCTTCATAGCGACCTTCCAGAATGAAACCGAGCCCAATTGTTCTAAAGCGGTTTTGGTAAAATCGGCGTCACCGACGGAGACACCGCCACTGGTTATCACTGCGTCGCAATTTTGTGTTGCGTCTTGTAATGCCTGGCTTATAGCTTCTAAGTCATCATTCAGCCGGCCAAGGTTAACAGCCTCGACGCCCATTTTCTCCAGCATAGCCAGTAACAAATAACGGTTGCTGTCAAAAATTTGCCCGCTTTTCAGCTTTCCGCCAGGGGCTACTAATTCATCACCGGTTGAGAACACGGCAATTTTCGGTTTACGGTAAACGGCCACTTCTTCAATACCCAGTGATGCCAGCAAGCCAATATCAACCGGACTTAAGCGTGTACCCGTTGCTATCACTTCTTCACCTAAAGCAATATCGCTGCCCCGGCGGCGAATATTATCGCTTTCAGCGACATCCTGTAGCACGGTAATTTCACTTTTATCCTGATTAGCTTCAGTATTTTCCTGAATGATAACGGCGTCTACTGAATCAGGTATGGGGGCGCCGGTCATAATACGAACGCACCCGTTTTCAGGGATAGAGTCGTTATAAGGGTGTCCCGCAGCAGCAACTCCGACAACTTTTAAGCGAGAACCTTTCTTCGCTTCACTGCTGCGGACAGCGTATCCGTCCATGGCCGAATTATCATAACCGGGAACATCCAACGTTGAATTTACCGGCCGGTTGAGGATACGCCCCAGCGCTTCCGATAATTCAACCGTCTCTTTGTCAGTTATGGTTGAAACGGTATTGAGCATGTTCTCTAGTGCCTGCTCAACAGGCATTAGTGACGGGTTACTCATACTTATTCACCTTGTTGATTAACCATCCAGACTGCGGCCTCAACACGAGAGCGCAAGCCCAGCTTTTTCAGTAAGTGTTTAACATGCACCTTAACGGTACCATCGGATATGTCCAGCTCGCGGGCAATGACTTTGTTACTCATGCCTTTAGCAATTAAGCTTAGAATTTCATGCTCGCGGTTGGTTAAGGTACTCAATTGCGAAGTAGCAGACTGAGTTGGCTGGCGCAAAGCTGTAGCCAGTATTTCGGTGATGGCTTCGCTTAACACCATTTTTCCGGTCACTGCGCGGTGAATTTGTTCTAACAGAAGCTCGGGTTCCATATCTTTTAGCAAGTAACCGTCAGCGCCATTAGTAATAGCTGCCACCACGTCGTCGTCGGCGTCACTAACCGTGAGCATGATAATGCGCGATGTCACCCCGGAATCCCGAAGCTTTTTCAGGGTTTCTATGCCATCCATACCATGCATGTTGAGATCCAGAACAATCAGATCGGGATCGTGCTCAGCAGCTAACTCCAGTGCGTCCGGGCCGTTACTGGCTTCGGCGACAACAGTCAAGTCGTCTTCCATGGCAATCAGCTGTTTTAGTCCTTTTCGCAGTAGTGGATGATCGTCCACTAACATAATGCTGGCTGCTTCGGTTGTCATAGTCTTCTCCCTTGTGTACTTAACTCAGTTAGTTTGACATAGCTGGTGTTTAAATTCACCGCACATAGCCAGAACTTACACTTTTGAATAACGTTTTTACCCATAATTAGGTAAAGCATTACCCCATAATAACCCTAAAAGTAACTCTTGATGTGAGTTGTATCTAACCGGCCTTAGTAGCAAAGTCTTTAATCATAAAATAAAACGAATAACTGCGACGATATGGATAAAGCTTCGGCGACAAATACACTCAGCGACGTGCAGGGAAACCTCGGTTCTCACGCGGTTTTGCGCTGGCTAACGCTCAGTGTATTGTTACTTGGCGTTACCTTTTGGGCAAGCTGGAGTGTTATTGTCGTTCTGTTGGCAAAATCCAATGCCAACTTAACGCCCAGTCAGCTTATGTCATTAGTCGCTATAGCGGGTGCCAGTGGCGCTCTGTCCCGACTACTAGGTACTTTGGTTGTTAACCAGCTAGGGCGCTGGATGCCAGCTGTTATTGCAACCATTATGTTGCTGGTCAGTATTGATAGTTTTGTGCAGTTTTCAGCAACTCATATTACTTATCCTGTGCTTGCATTGTTAGCTGCGCTATCGGGTATTGGTTGCATGATGTTTGCGCCAGCGTTTGATCTAACCCGCCAGTTTAAGGGGTCCTTGAGTTTGCCTTTGTCTATGAGCGTGGTTATTGGAATGACCATATTCTCTTTATTTCTGGCACAGCTGGCGGTACCGCTACTGGCAACCTGGCAACTCGACGGAATGGGATCTTCTTTAGTATTGCAACGCAGTAGCGGGAACTTTTTCGCGCGTGTTGATGCCGGTAAGCCTATTCTGTTAAACAGTTTCAGTTGTGTCTGGGCTGTTTTATTCACTTTTACCGCCATATTCAGTGTTGGTGCGGCATTATTTACTTCGAAAAAGCAGCCGCTGCCTAAGGTAACCATACGAAAGCTTCTTACCCAGAATGGTCATGTCTGGTACTGCAGCATTCTCTATAACATGACTTTTGGCAGTTTTATTGGTTTTGCCATGGCGTTGCCATTGTTGCTTGAGTTTGTATTTGGTTACAGCACGTTAATTCTGGTCTGGATGGGACCTTTTGTCGCTTTACTGGCCCGGCCTTTTGGCCGTTGGTTGGCCGGAATTTTTGGTGGTGCTCTGGTAACACAAATCAGTTTATTGTTAATGATGGTTTTTGGTGCGGTAGCCGGGCGTTATATGTATTTTGCTCAGCACGGTCCAACAGAAATTTATTTTGAACCCTTTTTTATCAGTATGCTGGGTCTGATTTTTACCAGTGCCTTAGGGAACGGGTCGGTAGTGGTGACTATGAGAAAGGTGTTTCCACGAACCTACACTCATAGAGTATTAATTTGGGCGGGTACCATCGCAATGTTGGGGGCGGTCTATTTGCCACTGCGCTTTGCCTGGGCGCTAAAATCGCAAAGCACCGATACCGTTTACATCGATTTTATTGTGTTCTACGTGATTGGTTTACTGCTGAACGGTTTTATCTACTTGCGCCGGCACGGCCAGTTCTATAACCCCTAGGCAGACCGGTTATTGCAACAGGTAGTCCGGGGTAAAGGAAAAGAGCACTTCTGTGCCTCCTGCAGCAAGCCGCGACATATTAATTTCACCACCTAAGTTACGGCTGCGCTCCTGCATAATGGCCAGTCCATAATGGTTAACCTTCTCTGCATTTTCCGGTAAACCGACACCGTCATCAGTAATTCTGAGTTCGACATCCTGCCCGCCGGGTTGCGAAAGGCTGATGTGAACCTGAGTTCCCTGGCTGTGGTTGACCGCGTTTTGGCTGGCTTCACGAATAATCTGCAGCAAATGAATTTCTTCATGCGGAGCCAGCGGTATGTTATTCAGACGGTAGTCCAGATTAATGGCCATGTCGCTTTGCTCAGTTAATTGCTTAACCGTAGTTTGCAGTGCGTTATAAAGGCCGGAACCGTCTACTTTCAGGCGGAAGGTAGTCAGTAGTTCACGCAGTTGACGATAGGCTGAATTTAAACCTTCACGAAGTTCGCTACTGACATCGTCAATAGTTGCGCGGTCGTTCTTTTCAATGCCTTTGTGCAAACGTGTCACCTGTATTTTGAGGTAGGACAGCGCTTGTGCCAGAGAGTCATGCAATTCACGGGCAATAACGGTACGCTCGTGCATCAGAGCCAGTCTGCGTACTTGCTCTTCTTCAGACTTGAGGCTTTGTGATAAGGCCAGTTGATCGGCGGTTGAACTCATCAGTTGTTGCTGCCAGGTAGCCAGCGGCTGGTTTTGCTCGCAACGTACAATGAGTACGCCGTAATTTTGATCTTCTCTTTTTAAAACAAAACGATAAACGAGTTTGTCCTGCATAACCGATGCGCCTGGTCCCGCCTTAATACAGGTAGCACAATCGCCGGCATCACAAGGGTCATGTGAATTCGGGCGAGGTTGTAACTGTAGGAATGGGCGGCTGCCTTCCTCGGTTAAAAGGCAAAGTTCTATGTCTTCCACTTCGCCAACTTCATAGAGCTTTTCTACAACTTGCTGATAATTGTTGTAGTCGTAGCTGTGAACAATGATAGAGCGGGCGGTATCGTACAGAAAGGATAAAACTTTGTTCTTACGCGACAGTTCCTGGGTTTGTTGCTCCACCCGGCGCTCAAGACCGCCGTAAAAATAACTGACGGTTTCTGACATTTTATTCATGGTGCGTGAAAGCTGACCAATTTCATCTTCGTTATTGAGCTTAGATTTAGCGGTGAAGTCGCCTTGGCCTAAACGCTTAGAGACCGACAGTAAATGCATGAGCGGCTGATCAATTTTGCGTTTTAGCACGGTCAGCAGGAAGAAAAAGATAGCAACAATGACGAAGGACGCCAGGGCCAGAGCACTGCGGACCGTCTCCATGCGGTGCTCTGAATGTTCCTGCAGTTGACCTACCAGAGTATCCAGTTGGTTAACGTAGTTATCGATGGCTTCATTTTGCTCCTGCGAGAAACTGACAAAGCCCTGTTCGGCAATACCCGTTTGAACACGCTCCCACTCTGTCCGGGCTTCCTCGGCCAACTGTTGAATGCTGCCACCAGCCTTAATGAAATGGCGATTAAGCAGAGGCTTTTCCCACAAGGTTCCAATGTCCTGAGCTGTTTGATTTGCCTGCTGGGTTTCACCGTTAGATAACTGAAACGCAAACTTATAGGCTTTCATGCGGTGCGAGCCGGCTACGTTGATAAGCTCAGCATCTTGTTCGGACTTCTCTAAAAGCCAAAATGCCGATAAAGAGGAGGCGCTGGCCACGATCACGATAAGCGCAAGCGAAATTCTAAAAACGTTAATAATAGATGCGTTGCGTATCATTCCGGGCCACATTCAGAGTAAAAATTCAGCTACATGATATAGCATTTCCAAAGGGGGAGACAACAACCGATAACTTTGGGCTACCTCTTTTTTACCACCTTTAGGGCTAATTAATAATCACTCTCAATTAGAACGGGAAAACTTCTTAAAAATCAGTCTATGCAAGCTAAACTCATATACCACCTTAGTGGTAGTTTTTAATGTATATCAATGAGTTAGCTAACTTTTTGAACTGGCAAGTCGACTCAGGATCACGCACACTTCTCCCACATATCTATTTAGTTACTGTTAGACGTGGACTGGGAGTCTAATTATGAGTCGTCTGCTTGAAAAACTGCGTTTCTTTAAAACGCAAAAGCAACCATTTTCGGATGGACATGGTGTTACTACCGATGAAGACAGAACGTGGGAAAAAGGGTATCGCCAGCGCTGGCAGCACGATAAAGTCGTGCGTTCAACGCACGGTGTGAACTGTACCGGTTCCTGCAGCTGGAAAATTTACGTTAAAGATGGACTGGTTACCTGGGAAACCCAGCAAACTGATTACCCTCGGACACGTCCTGATTTACCAAACCATGAACCGCGTGGCTGCCCAAGGGGCGCCAGCTATTCCTGGTATATCTACAGCGCTAACCGCCTGAAGTACCCTAAAGTACGCCAGCAGTTAATGACGCTTTGGCGCGAAGCCAAGGAACAGCATAAAGACCCGGTGAAAGCCTGGGAATCAATTGTGACTGATCCTAAAAAAGCGAAAAGCTATAAAGAAGCGCGCGGTATGGGCGGCTTTATCCGTGCAGACTGGAAAGAAGTAAACGAAATTATCGCAGCTTCCAACGTTTACACGGCGAAGGAATATGGCCCTGACCGTATTAGTGGTTTTTCACCCATTCCTGCGATGTCGATGGTGTCATACGCCGCTGGCGCCCGTTACCTGTCCTTAATTGGCGCAAACTGCCTGAGCTTCTACGACTGGT
>NZ_DFTS01000037.1:0-184 GCF_002383015.1 Idiomarina sp. UBA4206 | reverse complement strand
TACGACTGGTACTGTGACTTGCCTCCATCATCACCACAGGTTTGGGGCGAGCAAACAGACGTACCGGAGTCAGCCGACTGGTATAACTCCAACTACATCATTGCCTGGGGTTCTAACGTACCGCAAACACGTACTCCAGATGCTCACTTCTTTACCGAAGTGCGTTACAAAGGGACGAAAACCT
>NZ_DFTS01000018.1:10372-10752 GCF_002383015.1 Idiomarina sp. UBA4206 | reverse complement strand
GCCTTCGACCTGATAGCCCTGTTGCAGAAGAAGATAGGCTGACACGGAAGAGTCGACTCCTCCTGACATTCCAACAATGACTTTTTTACTGGCATTTGACATAGACTGACCTGGCTGACTGTAACTCCTGAATTGGCTGCGCATTCTATCATTTTAGGCCGCGCTAGGGTAGCTCAGGAAACTACCAAACAGGCGGTTCTTCACGCCATTCGCCCGGCTGCAGCGTTTTTAACTGAAACGGACCAATTGCCGCACGTATAAGGCGCAGAGTAGGGAGTCCAACATGCGCTGTCATACGGCGAATCTGACGGTTTTTACCTTCACGAATTTTAATGCAAAGCCAGGTGTCGGGCACCGTTTTACGCTCTCTGACTGGCGGG
>NZ_DFTS01000018.1:0-10253 GCF_002383015.1 Idiomarina sp. UBA4206 | reverse complement strand
GGTTTCGTGGCCATAGGTTCATTGGCTCGGGCATTACAAAGGCTTCGGCTGGACGCGTCATTCCATCGTTCAATTCAACGCCATTTCGTAACTGCTCCAGTTGTTCTTCACTGGGTTCACCTTCGACTTGAACCCAGTAAGTTTTCCATACTTTATATTTAGGATTTGCCAGGCGCGCCTGATAAACGCCATCGTTGGTTAACAAAAGCAGGCCTTCACTGTCCTTATCCAATCGTCCGGCGGGGTAGACATCATTATGTGGGATGAAAGCCTTTAATGTTTGGTCGCCTTCCTCACCTGTAAATTGCGATAACACACCGTAGGGCTTGTTTAGCAAAACCAACTTAGGATTGGCGGGTCGCTTTTTCTGTGATTTCATGCCTGCCTCAAATTGTTATGTCGATTTAAATTGGATCGCGTCAATGGATACTCTAGTATATCGGGCGCTAGTTTATCTTACTGTTAAAAAAAGTGTGGGAATTTCTGTGGATGATAACAAAGTAGTCATTGGAGGCTCACTGATTGACGCCCTAAAAGGGAACTATCAGCTGTCAGTGCGGCAAGTATTAGAGCAGTCGTTTAATGTAACCAAGTCAAACTTAGTGTCTTTGATTGGTGGTTTCTTAATTTTGTTAGGCATTAACGTGCTTATGGTTCTGGCTTTAATGAGCGTATTCTCAATTGACGCCATAGAAAGCTCGGCGCAAATTCAATACCTTGCCAGTATTCTTCAGGCTGTTATCAGCGCACCGTTACTTGGCGGGTTGATGCTAATGGGAATTAAACATAGCGTTGGGATTCAAACAAAAACAGCCGATGTTTTTAACGGATTCAATGTACTGCTTCCGCTCATTACCGTTGCCGTTATTAGCAGCTTGCTTAGCATACTGGTCAGTGAATTAATGGTGCTGGTCCACCCTAATTTTGCAATATTAGTATCGCTTTATATTACGGTAATTTTGAGTCTTGCTATGCCGTTAGTCGTTGAGCGAGGGGTGGGGCCGTTAAGTGCATTGTACTACTCGATAAAAATAACGCATTTTAAACTTCCCAAATTTATTCTGTTGTTTCTTATTATTCTGGGTTTACTGTTTGTCGCTATAATTCCTTTCGGACTTGGTCTTATTTGGATGCTCCCAATGATCTATAACCTCATTGGAGTGGTCTATCGAGACATTATTGGCGTAACTGTTATTGAGAAATCCAAAAAAGATAATTCGTCTGAAAATATTTCGGCTTGAGGACTACATGCGATTATTAACAATTTTACTGTTCATAGTACTGAGTATAGCTGCATTACTTTTACCCTGGCTTATTAAGGAGCCTGATGTAAAAGTTCCGGATCAATCGGTTACGGCGCATTTACCAGCAATTCCGGAGGTTGAAGTTAAAAGAGATCTCCCGGATTTTATGTCAATGACAGATGTCACCGAAAAGAAGGAAGAGTTCTTTCGTTTTTTGCTGCCTTTAGTTGAAGCTGAAAATATACGTATATTGCATGATAGAGCGTATCTTAAAGCCATTTATGAACGCTATAAAAACGGCGAACTTACCGCTGCAGACAAGAAACAAATGGAAGAGTGGATAAATTACTACCGTCTGGAAGACGATATTGCCATTGATGATAATCTGTTTGGTCTTCTGAAACGACGCATCGATATTATTCCGGAAATGATGGTTTTGGTGCAGGCCGCCAATGAATCTGGTTGGGGAACTTCGCGTTTCTCCAGAAAAGGTTTAAACCTATTTGGGCAATGGTGTTACTCGAAAGGTTGTGGTCTAGTGCCTACCGGAAGAGTTGAAGGTGGTCGCCATGAGGTTGCGCAGTTTGACTCGGTTAATGCCTCGGTAAAGAGCTACATGCGGAATATAAACACCCACGGAGCTTATCTGGATTTACGTTTACTACGTGAACAAAAGCGTTTAAATAATGCAGATATTTTGGCACGAGATCTTATTACTGGGCTTTCGAGCTATTCAGAGCGCGGCGAGGATTATATTGAAGAGCTACGAGCAATGATCCGTATAAACCGACCAATTGTGGAACGCGTTAGCGAAGAGTTGAATCCACCACCACAACCCGAATAACGCACTTCGACATAATAAAAAAAAAGGCTCCAATCAGGAGCCTTTTTTGTCTTGTTTAAGCCAGCTGTTTAATCGGAATATCACTCATTAAAGCAGGTTCATTATTGACTGCATCAGAGCTAAAATTTTCGGTATCAAAAGCTTTATCGCCGTTTTCATCGGCAACGCCATTGGCAGTAACCGCTTTAAAGTCAAACAGGGCATTGTCAGCCAGGTGCGAAGGAACAACATTTTGCATTGCGGTACATAAACTCTCAATTCTTCCTGGAAACTGCTTATCCCACTGGTTAAGCATTTGCTTTATTTGCTTCCTTTGAAGGTTTTCCTGAGAGCCACACAAGTTGCACGGAATAATTGGAAACTCCATAGCCTCAGAATATTGCTCTATGTCCTTTTCCCGGGCGTAGGCAAGTGGTCGAATAACAATATGTTCACCGTTATCGCTTGCGAGTTTCGGCGGCATCGATTTTAATTTGCCGCCATGAAACATATTTAAAAACAAGGTTTCAATCATATCGTCTCTGTGGTGTCCCAGAGCTATCTTAGTGGCTTTTAACTCCTTTGCCGTACGGTACAAAATTCCACGGCGTAAACGCGAACAAAGAGAGCAGGTTGTCTTTCCTTCAGGGATTTTATCTTTCACGATACTATAGGTGTCTTCTTCAACAATTTTGTATTCAACACCAAGCTTTTCTAAATACTCAGGAAGTACATGCTCTGGGAAACCTGGCTGTTTTTGATCAAGGTTAACAGCGATCAGGGAGAATCTTACAGGAGCGACTTTTTGAAGGTACTGCAATGTGTCTAACAGAGTGTAGCTGTCCTTGCCACCGGACAGACAGACCATGATGCGGTCACCATCCTCAATCATGCCAAAATCTTGTATGGCTTTGCCGGCTTCGCGGCGAATACGTTTCTGTAGTTTGTTGAAACTGTATTTGTTTTCACTGGCCATAATGGCTCCTGCAACCTGTCATATTTAAGCGTTAGGAGCCGGATTATACCTGAGGCATTAAACTCAAGCGAGGGGACTAACGAAGTCTTCTGGCTTAATGGCTAATACGTCGCAATTTAACTGATCCAGCACATGCTCAGCAGTATTACCCAGTAACGCAGCGCTTAACCCAGTGCGGCCAATAGTCCCTAACACGACTAATTCGGCATCCAGTTGTTTGGCTGCTTCAGGTATCACTTGTTCCGGTAAACCTTGAGAAAGGTACTGATAGTGACTGGAAATGCCATACTCCCGGCCAAGAGCAGCCATTCGGTTTACATGATGCTGCTCGAGTGCATCTGTATATTCGCTGACATCAAACTCTGGAATTTCTACCGCTACATTAACGGGCGCACTAGGGTACGCATTAACCAAATGCACACTGGCATCGAGAACTTTGCTCATTGACTGAGCGTGTTCAATAATTCGTTTATTTAATTTCTGATGATGTTCTTCTTCTGAACCCGTGTGAACAGCGGCAATAATTTGGCCATGACTGGGCCATTCGTGTTCTTTGACCAGCAAAACCGGGCAGGGGGCTTTTCTTAACAAGTGCCAGTCAGTTGGTGTGAAAATGAGATTTTGGAAACTCGCACTGACCTGAGTACCTTTTATGATGAGATCATGCTTGTGTTTAATCGCTTCTCTAATAATGGCTTCAAACGGGCGATTGTGCCAAACAACGCTGATATCAATAGCAATTGCGTCTGTATCAAATTCACTCAACAAGTCTGTTAGCCAGGCTTTTCTGTCAGCAATGAGATTAGAACGCATAATATCGCGTTCTTCGCTGGATAACATGGTTGTCATTTCATAAGAGAAGTCGTAAATGGATAAAAACAAAGTCAGTCTGGCATCACTCAATCGAGCCATATGCAGACCTCTTTTCAAGGCTTTATGCTGCTCATCGGCGGCATCTATAACGACCAAAACATGACGGAATGCGTCCATACTCACCTCATAATAAATCCGCGTCTATTAGTTAGATTAGACGAAAGCAGAAAGCTTTGCAGGCTTTATTGAAAAAAAGGTTTGAGGAGGGTCAATAAACTCCATAAGGCATAAATAATTAGTAAAACACCCATGGCTGTGCGAACCCCCTGGGCTCGCAAAAAGTTGTGCAGAAACTGGCTGAAATGACCTGCTGCAACCATAGCTGGCAAGGTTCCTAAGCCAAAAGCTGCCATGGTTAATGCGCCACCGCTGGCTGAACCGCTTAACGCGGCCCAGCTAAGAGCACTGTAAACCATACCGCAAGGCAGCCAGCCCCATAGGGTTCCGGCAAAGAAAGTGGCAAAAACACCCGGTTTATTTCTCAGCTTAGCGGCAAAGGGCTGAACCTTTCGCCATACCGGGCTTGCAGCTTTTTCCAAATAAACCAGGCCAGCAAACCAGCCCGTAAAATAAAGCCCCAATAGAAGCAGAAAAATAACCGCCAACCAACGCAGGATAACGGTTGTATAACCACCTTCGGGAGCAAAAAAGCCTATGGCGCCGCCGACAAGTGCTCCAATTATCATATAAGAGGACACTCGGCCTAAATTATAAAGCCATACATGATGGGGCTTAGTATTAATGCCCATGGCGCTTGCTATCCCGCCACACATCATCAGGCAGTGACCAGCGCCCGCAAGGCCCATGAGTAATGCGGTTACAAGATCAGCGCTTTGGCTTATCGGATTCATCATCGGCCTTGTTGTCTTCATCATCCATTAGAATATTGAGACCCTGACGCTCAATATCTTCAAACTGATCGGAGCGTACCGCCCAGAAAAAAATAGCCACTGCGATGATCACAAAAATTATCGCAACCGGTATTAACGCGTAAATTACACTCATTTTCGATACAACCTTAAAGAGTTACCAATGACCAACAGAGAGCTGAGCGACATGCCAAGCGCTGCTGCCCATGGTGCAACCATACCAATAGCTGCAACAGGTAATATAGATACATTATAAACTAATGCCCAAGTGAAATTTTGCTGCATCACCTTGCGTGTCTTCAGAGCGCTTTCTATAACCACTTTTATTTGATTCAATGACTCTGACATTAGTACAACGTCGGCTGCGGTTTGCGCCAAGTCTGATGCTTTTGAAAAGGTCATTGAAAGATCAGCTTTTGCAAGAACCGGACTGTCATTGATGCCGTCACCGACCATCCAGACAGTATGACCTAATTGTTGTTGTTCGGTAACGAATGCCAATTTTTCCTCTGGCTTTAATCCACTATGGTACTCAGCTATGCCTAACTCCTTAGCCAGTTCATGGACTCTGGACTCACTGTCACCACTTAATATAATAGGCTGATAGCCATTTTCTTTTAACCATTCTATGGTTTCTGCTGCACCGTCCCGTACTTGATCCTCAACCCGGAACTGCGCCAAAACCTGCTTTTTGCTTGCCACAATCACCTGGTACTTATTAAGTGCTTTAAATTCAGGGTGCCATTGCTGAATAAAACGTTCACTGCCGACTCGATAAACTTCACCGTCAAGTTCGCCTTGCAGTCCGGCCCCCATTTCGTTGCTGACATGAGTAAATTTAGCAGGGGCATCTGAAAGTTGACTCAAAGGAACGGAAAGAGGGTGCTCGGAAAACAGTTCCAGTCCACTAACAATATGATTCACTGTTTTGGGGTCGATAGAGTCCTGGCGTTCAACAAGCCGAAACTGCCCCTCGGTTAAAGTACCGGTTTTATCAAGACAAACTTTGTCTAACTGCTTTACAGACTCTAATACATCAGCGCCTTTAAGTAATATCCCATCTCGATTGAGCCGATGAATAATACCGGTAAGCACGGTGGGAGCGGCAAGTGATAAAGCACAAGGGCAGGTTGCAACCAAAACCGCTAAAGTAACCCACAGCGCATGCTCAGGCTGAATCCACCACCAACTGAAGAACGTAATAACAGCAATAATTAAAATGGCAGCAATAAAATAACCTGCAATTTTATCAATAACTTGCTGAGCTCTTGGCTTAACCGCTAATGCAGAGTCCTGCATTGATATAATACCCGCCAGCACGGTCTGCTGAGCAATAGCCGTCACTTTGACGCGTATCGGTGAATGCTGGTTAATACTGCCGGCAATAATTGCGTCGCCAAGCTTTTTCGAACGTGGCAGGCTTTCACCTGTTAGCAAACTTTCATCAACCTGTGCCTGCGGATTTAACAACTCTCCGTCGGCAGGAATGGTTTCACCAGCTTTTACACGAATAATGTCGCCGACGTTTAATTGCTTAATAGCAATAGATTCAACAGCGTCATCAGTTTCTCTGGAAGCCAGCTTAGGTAAAAGAGTCAGCCGGTTAGTTGCAAATTTTAACGCACGTTCCTTTGCGAGTAGCTCAAGAAAACGTCCAGTTAAGAGGAAGAAAGTGAACATGGAGATGGATTCAAAGTACACCTCGCCAGTATTGGTAATAGTAGCGTACACACTGGCACTGTAAGCTCCTAACAAAGCAATACTTACCGGAATATCCATATTCAAGCGTGAAGCCTGTATAGCCCGAAGAGCGCCAGCATAAAAAGGTTGTGCACTGTACAGAATGACTGGAGTTGCAAATACCAGACTGACTCCCCATAAAAAACGCTGTAAGTCAGGAGAGAGGTCACTTACCACACCAAAGTACAGGCCAAAAGCAATCATCATTACTTGCATGGTGGCAATACCTGCCACGCCTAAGCGCCTTATATAACTTTTTCTCTGGCGCTCATATTGCTGTTCAGCCTCATTGGCCTGAAATGGCAAAGCTTTATAACCAATTCCTGCTAACGCTCTGAGAATATTGCTGAGTTTTAACTCTTCAGGTGACCAGCTAACCTGTAATCGACGGCTGGTAACATTGACGATAGCTTTGTGTATGCCTTTCAAACGCATTAATTCACGTTCAATAAGCCAGCCGCACGCACCACAAGTGATATTCTCTATTGTCAGAGTGGCAACCTCAGTGCCATCACCTTCGTGTCTTACAAACTCTTTTTGTAAGTCAGGGTGGTCATACAAATTCAAATCATTTAACTCATCAGGGAGTACAGGAGTCTCCTGAAGTTGAGAGATGTCCCTGTGTTCATAATAAGCATGTAGACGATGTTCAATAATGGTTTCTGCCACGGCCTGGCAACCGGCACAGCAGACGGGCTTTTCTGAGCCTTTATATTCAACAGAAAGGTTGACTCCCCGGGGAACAGGTTGCAGGCAGTGGAAGCATTCCATGTGTTTAAACTCCGTATAATAATGGACGAAGTTTTGTTAATTCACTTTTAGGGAGTTGATACTTTTCGCTCACTTTCCATACCTTGTTATAGGGTTCAACAGTAACGGTCCACTTGCCGCTAATGTTGTCAGGAATATCAGCCCGGTAGGTACCGTCTGCGGCGACACTTAGCAAACGATTAAAGTCCTTTTCAGGCTGAGTGGCATGCACAAAATAAACCCGTAAAGCTGACAGCTCTTCCGGTTCACCTGAAGCATATTTTAGAGTTAACTTGCCCTGATTTGCAGTAAATTCGAAGGAAATATTACGACGCTGAGCTTCTTCAACGTTTTCAATAACAGCGTTAATTGTCTTGCCGCGTTTATAGTAATCGTCGACCACCATCGAAAAGTTGCCCTGAGAGATGGACAAATAAATGATAACACCGCAAACGATCATTACAGTAACGGGAAGGGAAATAAGAAACCATGGCCAAAACTGCTTATACCAAGGTTGAATCATAATAGGACCTCTTACAAAAAACCCCGCCGTAGCGGGGCTATATACTGCGTTTTATTCGTCGTTTGACAAGCTGTAGACATAAGCTGAGATAACATGAATTTTATCTTCACCTAAAATGTTTTTCCAGGCAGGCATAACGCCGCTACGCCCATACCTAATAGTTTCTTCAATTTTATTAATTGAACCACCATAGAGCCAAACATTATCAGTCAAGTTAGGAGCACCCAGCTGCTGGTTACCTTTTCCATCCTGTCCGTGACAAGCGCTGCAGACTGCAAAGTTTGCCTTGCCGGCTTCAACCAGGTCAGGATCTCTGTCGCGGCCACTAAGACTTGCGACGTAGTTTGCCAGTTCATTAATTTCTTTATCACTGAACTGCTCACCAAAAGGTGCCATGTTACCGCGGCGACCTTCTAATAAGGATGTCTTAATATCGCTTGGCTCACCACCGTACAACCAGTCATCATCAGTCAAGTTAGGGAAGCCCTGGCCACCCATAGCGTTTGAGCCGTGACACTGAGCACAGTTTTGCAAGAATAATCGTTGACCAACATCTAAAGCATCTTCATTTTTCGCCAGTTCTTTAACAGACTGCTCTGCAAATGCTTCAAAAATAGGGCCGTATTTTTCTTCAGCGGCACGAATTGAACGATCGTACTCAACTATCATTCCTTTTTCGTGAGCTTCTTCCATTGCCTGACGAGACTCTTCTAATGAGCGAACGTCTTGGTTTGAGCTTTTCCAGTCCAATAGGCCATTGAAATTGCCTAACCCAGGATATAAAGCTAAGTACAAAAAGCCCCAGGCAAAGCAGGCCCAGAATAAATAGGTCCACCACTTTGGAAGAGGGTTGTTTAACTCAACAATTCCATCGAATTCGTGGTCCATTTCCTGACCTTCTTCGATGTGAGTATAATTTTTCATGTTCCAGCGCAATAGCCAAATTAGCACCACCAAAGTGGCCAGCGTCAGAACAATTATCCATGCACTCCAGAAGCTACTCATCTTTCTTCGACTCCGGTTTGTCGCTTTTATCTACTGATGACTCGTCCTCAAATATGGAATTAGCCGCTTCATCAAATTGTTTTTTTGTGCGGCGACTGAAAGCCCAAAACACAATAGCAATGAAAATTGCCAATATGATCAGGCTAAACACGCCGCGCCAGGTTCCGTAATCCATTACTTATCAGCCTGCTGTAACGCAGTGCCAAGAGACTGCAAGTATGCGATAAGAGCGTCCATTTCGGTTTCACCCTGAACAGCTTCTTTAGCCCCGGCAATATCCTCATCTTCATAAGGAACGCCAAGCGAACGCATAACTTCCATTTTCTTAGCGGTGTCTTCACCCGTTAGCTTGTTTTCTGCAAGCCACGGGAACGCTGGCATATTTGATTCAGGAACCACATTTCGTGGGTTCATTAAGTGAACGTGATGCCACTCATCACTGTAACGTCCACCAACCCGAGCCAAATCAGGACCTGTCCGTTTAGAACCCCAAAGGTGAGGGAATTCCCATACGTGTTCTCCGGCTAAAGAGTAATGTCCATAGCGTTCTGTTTCAGCACGGAAAGGTCGAATCATCTGACTGTGACAGTTGTTACACCCTTCGCGGATATAGATATCACGGCCTTCAAGTTCTAATGCTGTGTATGGCTGTAGCCCTTTAATCGGTTCATTGGTCTGCTTCTGAAAAAGTAGGGGAGTGATTTCTACCAAACCGCCAATAGAAACAGCAAGAATCATTAAAATAGACAGCCAACCTAAGTTTTTCTCAACAAATTCGTGTTTAAAGCGACTCATTATTCTCTCCCTCAGGCAGTTTGTACGACGTTGCCTGCAGCTGTCTCACGACGGCCGGCACGAATTGTCTGGTAACAGTTATAAGCCATAAGCAGCATACCAACGACAATGAACACACCACCAATAAAGCGGCCTGTCCAGAACGGATACGATGCTTGAACACTCTCTACGAAACTGTAAGTTAGTGTTCCATCAGAGTTTGTCGCACGCCACATAAGACCTTGCATAACACCTGAAATCCACATTGAAACAATGTAGAAAACTACGCCGATAGTGTGTAACCAGAAATGAACGTTAACCAGCTTAATGCTGTAAATTTCTTTCTGATTAAACAAGCGAGGTACCAGGTAGTACATAGAGCCGATGGTAATCATCGCAACCCAGCCTAGAGCGCCTGAATGCACGTGACCAACGGTCCAGTCGGTGTAGTGAGAAAGGGCGTTTACTGATTTGATTGCCATCATCGGACCTTCGAAAGTCGACATACCATAGAATGACAGAGATACAATCAGGAAGCGCAGAATTGGGTCGGTACGCAGTTTATGCCAGGCACCCGATAAGGTCATGATAGCGTTGATCATACCGCCCCACGAAGGAACGAACAGAATGACTGACATCACCATACCTACTGACTGAGTCCAGTATGGTAGAGCGG
>NZ_DFTS01000042.1:0-12542 GCF_002383015.1 Idiomarina sp. UBA4206 | reverse complement strand
ATTGGCAAGCTGGCTAAGCAATTTAAAGCTGAAGGTAAGTCGGTAATGCTGGCCGCCGGTGATACCTTCCGTGCGGCGGCGGTAGAACAGCTGCAGGTGTGGGGCGAGCGTAACGACATTCCGGTTATTGCTCAGCATACCGGTGCGGATAGTGCATCGGTTCTTTATGACGCGCTTCAGGCCGCCAAAGCACGCGATGTTGATGTGCTTATTGCGGATACAGCCGGGCGCCTGCAGAATAAAGCCAACTTAATGGAAGAGCTGAAAAAGCTGGTTCGGGTCATGAAAAAACTTGACCCGCAAGCGCCTCACGAAGTGATGCTGACGCTAGATGCCGGTACCGGTCAGAATGCTATTAGTCAGGCGAAGCTTTTTACCGAGGCCGTAGGCGTTTCGGGTATTGTGATGACCAAGCTCGACGGTACCGCAAAAGGTGGGGTGATTTTCGCGGTCGCAGATCAATTCGCCATTCCTATTCGCTATATTGGGGTGGGTGAAAGTTTAGAAGATTTACGGCCTTTTGTGGCAAAAGACTTTATCGCGGCGCTATTTGACCGTAACGTAGACGAATCAGAAGAAACAACAGCGAGTTAAAGATGATCCGCTTTGAGCAAGTCAGTAAAACCTACCGTGGAGGCCATCAGGCACTGAGCCATGTCGACTTTCACGTAGAGCCGGGTGAGATGGCCTTTTTAACCGGTCATTCCGGAGCGGGTAAAAGTACGCTGCTCAAACTGATCAGTCTAATGGAAAGGCCAACCGCAGGCCGGGTACTGATTAACGGGCACGATTTGCGAAAGATTAAGCCTTCGCAAGTGCCTTATGTGCGTCGTGACATTGGTATGATTTTCCAGGATCACCGTTTGTTAATGGATAAAACGGTGTTCGATAACGTTGCGCTGCCACTTATTATTGAAGGCTACAGTGTTCAGGAAGCGCGAAAGCGCGTTGTTGCCGCGCTGGAAAAAGTCGGTATAGCCGACAAAGTGAAGCATTATCCACAAATGTTGTCCGGCGGTGAGCAGCAACGAGTGGGTATTGCCCGCGCTATTGTCACCAAGCCACCCTTGCTATTGGCTGATGAGCCCACCGGTAACCTTGATCCTAAGTTGTCGATGGAGATTATCCGCCTGTTTGAAGAGTTCAATAAAGTGGGTGTTGCTGTGCTCATAGCGACCCACGACCTGGGCCTCATTGCACGCTTACGCTACCGTACTTTAACCCTAAAAGACGGGCGTATGATTAACGATGGCCTGGAGGACAGTGGACTATGAGTTTATTGTTCCGTAACCGCAGTATAGAAAAGGGCGCAAGTAGCCGCGGACGTTTGCCCTGGTGGCGACGTTTAATCATGGTGCCGGTACATCATGCTCAACAAGCCATCGCCAGTTTAGGCGAGTTGTGGCGCAATCCGTTTGCTTCGTTTATGACCATGGCGGTGTTGGGGCTGAGCCTGACTTTGCCGTCATCACTGTATGTTTTAGTGAAAAACACCACCAGTATTGCTGACAACTGGCAGGAAGCCTCGGAAGTCACCTTGTTCTTAAAAAAGGATCTGCAGCAATCCGAGGTCGACACATTAAAAACGCAAACCGAACTCTCAGAAGGCGTTGAATCGGTTCGCTTAATTCCTAAAGAGCAGGGCTTGCAAGACTTTAAAGAGCAATCAGGCTTTGGTGAAACCCTGGACTACCTCTCATCGAATCCTCTGCCGGATGTGCTGGTGGTTATTCCGGCTGAGTCACATCGCTCGCCGCAGCGGGCAAAGGAGCTGTTAAACCGGCTGGAAAAACAGCGAGAAGTGGCTTACGCGAAAATGGATCTGGAGTGGCTTAACAGGCTGGAGGGTATTCTCAATTTAATTGAAGATATTCTTGGAGCCCTGGCAGTGGTGCTTTGCCTGTCGGTTGTTCTTATTGTTGGTAACACCATTCGACTGAACATTTTGTCTAAGCGTGACGAAATTATGGTGATGAAGCTGGTGGGAGCTACTAACGCCTTTATTCAGCGCCCTTTTTTATACACGGGCGTTTGGTACGGAATTATCGGCGGGTTGGTGGCCTGGTTGGCAACCGCCTTATTGATCTGGTGGGTTGAAAGTGCCGTAGTAGATTTAACCGAACTTTACGAAACGCCGTTTCAATTAAACGGTCTGACGTTAGGCGAATTATTGATTATATGGTTGATTGCTGTTGGCCTGGGTTTAGCCGGTTCTTACTTGGCTGTAAGACGTCATATACAGAGTATTGAGCCTGAATAAAATAGGGTTGCGAAAGCCATAGGCTTAGTTATACTAAATCACCTGATCGACAACGATCATAATGGAACTTTTAGACTCTAAAAGGGTCTTAGAAGCTGACTGAAAGGCAGTAATTTAAGTCGGTATTTTAAGTAGAGGTTGTTAAATGAGCACTGAATTAAACACCATGGCATTATCGGTTCCCCAAGGGGGAGGACTGGACGGGTATATTCAGTCAGTCAACCGTATTCCTATGCTCACCGCCGAAAAAGAAAAGGCGTTGGCAACAAGACTTTATGAGAACAGTGACCTCGATGCTGCGAAAGAGCTCATCATGTCGCATCTCCGCTTTGTTGTGCACGTAGCCCGTAGTTATTCAGGTTATGGTCTGCCGCAAGCCGATTTAATTCAGGAAGGCAATATTGGCCTGATGAAAGCTGTTAAACGCTTTGATCCATCTGTGGGCGTGCGTTTGGTGTCATTTGCTGTTCACTGGATTAAAGCAGAAATTCATGAATACGTGCTGCGTAACTGGCGCGTTGTAAAAGTGGCAACCACAAAAGCACAGCGTAAGTTGTTCTTTAACCTGCGTAAAATGAAAAAACGTTTAGGTTGGTTTAGCCAGAAAGAAGTTGAAACTGTTGCCGATGAGCTGGGTGTCAGCACGAAAGAAGTGTTGGAAATGGAATCCCGCATGAGTGCTCACGACCAGGCCTTTGAGCTAAGCTCCGACGACGATGACTCGAAAGAGGGTAGTGCCTACTCTCCAGCGATGTATCTGGAAGACAAGCGTTCCGATTTAGCGGCAGAAATTGAAGCCGAAGACTACGAAAGTCATACACAGCAGAAACTACTGGGTGCTATGAGTCACCTGGATGAGCGTAGTCAGGATATCGTTCAGTCGCGTTGGCTGTCTGAAGATAAAACCACGCTGCATGACTTAGCAGCAAAATACGAAGTATCGGCAGAGCGCGTTCGTCAGCTTGAACAGAACGCGATGAAGAAACTTCGTCTCGCAATGAGCTAAATGAAGTGCCGCATTGGTTGCGGTGCTTGCTGCATAGCTCCTTCTATTAGTTCTCCCATCCCCGGCATGCCAAATGGCAAGCCGGCGGGTGTGCGCTGTGTCCAACTCGACGATGATAATTTATGCCGGCTGTTTGGTAAGCCCGAACGTCCGGCCGTGTGTGGAGAGTTTTCAGCGGATAGAGAGATTTGCGGTGAAAGCCGCGAGCAGGCAATTATTTTGCTGACGTCACTGGAAGAAGATACCCGTTCTGGTTAGTCGCCTGAGTTAGCTCAGAAACGAACACCAACTCAATTCCCTGCTTTTGCAATTCAGGTAAATGCTGCTTAAGAAAACTCAACGTCTCGGGGTAGGGGTGACCAATGCCAATGGCCTGACCGTCTCGCTTGGCTAAACGAAGCAACTGGTCAAACTGCTGTTGCAGATAATTTTGGTCAACTTCGTTATCAAGAAAGACATGGCGGCGAGAGGTCCTGACTCCAAACTGTCCGGCAATTTGTTCAGCCACACTAAATTCCGACGTCCGACTATCAATAAAAAAGAGTTTGCGGGCTGCTAATGTTTCCATAACAGCTTGCATGGGCATGGGTAGCTGAGTCAGTTTACTGCCCATATGGTTATTCACTCCGGTCACGTAAGGAATCGAGTCGAGAGCGTTAACCAGCTGCAGCTTTATTTGCGCGTTGCTCATGTCGGCGGTGACCACACCCGGACCGGGCCGGTCGTTTTCTATTGCTTCCATTGGCATGTGTAAAAGCACTTGCTTTTGCTGGTGGTGTGCACGTAATGCAAAAGCCCGGGCGTAGGGGGTGTATGGCAGCACGGCGAAACTGACATTGCCCGGTAAAAGCGCCGCTTTTAAGTCATTCTTGTGATTACCTATGTCGTCAATAACAATAGCTATCTTGCCGGCAGAAACCGGAGCTGCCAGGCAAGTAAGTAAAGCCAGAGTCGCAATAAGGCGTAGCATCAGCGTATCCAGTTACTTGGGTTTTGCGGACGCCCCTGGTGGCGTATTTCGAAGTATAAAGTAGGGCTGTTACGCGAGCCGGACTGCCCCATAAGTGCAATTTCCTCGTCTTTGCGAACTTTGTCACCAACGGCTTTCGTTAATGTCTGGTTGTGACCATAAAGGCTCATGTAACTTTGCCCATGATCAACCACAATGACTAAACCAAATCCGCGTAGCCAGTCTGCGTATACCACCCGGCCATTAGCAATTGAGCGAACGGGCTGTCCGTTACTGCCTTCTATTAGAACGCCTTTCCAGTCAACCGGACCTTCTCGGCGTTGACCGAACACCCGCTTTACATCGCCGTCACTTGGCCAGCGTAATTGGTTTTTGACTGACTGTAAGCCAACCAGTTGCACGTCTTTTTGTTGGGCCAGAGCGTTTTCTATGGCGCTCAATACCTGCTCCAACTGATCCCGGCTTTGTTCCAGTTGTCCCACGCGTGAACGGTCTTTACGTTGTTGCTGTTGCAGCTCCGCTAACTTTTCTTCCTGACGATGTTGTTGTTGCTCAAGCTGAGAACGCTGTTCTTCCTGTTGCTGCCGTAAAGCGGCTAATTGGTTTTGCTGCTGTTTTAACTCTTCGGTAAGTGCGACAATTTCCTGCTGGGTACTCTTAATGACCTTAATTTCTTCAACTCTTGCGGTGTTGAAGTACTGGTAATAACTCAGCATTCTTTCGAATTGACCGGGATCCTGCTGGTTTAACAGCATTTTTAGGAAGTCATGGTCGCCGTTCATATAGGCGGAAACGAGCTGATCTTCTAATAACGCCATCTGTTGCTTCTGCTTTTGCTGCAGTTCTTTGCGCTTACGCTCTGACTCAGCAATTTCAGTATTGACGCTATCGAGCTTGGTTTGGGTTTTACGCAGTGAGCCGGCGACTTCTGCTGTTCTTATTTCCAGGTCGCGGAGCTGTTGCTCGGTTGAGCTTAGTTCCGCGTTACGCTCTTCTATGGCCTGCAGGCGTTCTGCCAGTTCTTCTTTGACAGCAGCTATTTCGGCCTCCGTAGAGGCTTTGTCGTCTTCACTGTAGTCCTGAGCTACTGCCGGGTTGACCAATAACCCCAGAACAATCAGCAAGAACACCGGTAGCTGCATGAGTTTGTCCTATTCCTGCTCTAACAACATGAGCGGGGTGCCGGTCATTTCGTCAGGCTGCTCCATGCCCATTAAATGCAAAATTGTGGGTGCGACATCGGATAAACGCCCATTTTGTGCCTTAGCGGGACGACCAACATAGATGAAAGGAACCAGCTCATTAGTGTGAGCTGTGTGCGCCTGGCCGGTTGTCGCATCACTCATTTGCTCAGCGTTGCCATGGTCTGCAGTTATCAGGCATTCACCACCAACAGCCTCTAAAGCCGATACCACACGGCCAACGCTGTGGTCGACAGCTTCACAAGCCTTAACGGCCGCATCGAAGTTGCCTGTATGGCCAACCATGTCGCCATTAGGGTAGTTGCAAATAACCACATCAAAGGCTTGAGACTCAATGGCTTCAACCAGCTCATCAGTGAGCTGTTCCGAACTCATTTCTGGCTGTAAGTCGTAAGTTTTCACCTTAGGAGAGGGGATTAGAACGCGCTTTTCTCCCTCAAACTCCTGTTCGCGGCCGCCGCTGAAAAAGAAGGTGACGTGTGCGTACTTTTCCGTTTCTGAGATGCGTAATTGCGTTTTGTCATGTTTAGATAACCACTCACCCAGCACGTTATTCAATGGTTCCGGCGGGAAAGCACAAGGTGTTTTTAATGTGTCGGCGTACTGAGTCAGCATGACAAAGTCGCTGAGCTCGATCCGTGGTCCGCGGTCAAAACCGTCAAAATCATTATCAATAAAAGCCTGAGTCATTTCGCGGGCGCGGTCGGCACGGAAGTTCATAAAGAAAACAGAGTCACCGTTTTTCAATGGTGCAGGTTGGCCAATGACGACCGGAGTAACGAATTCATCGGTTTCTCCGCGCTCGTATGCGTCTTCTAATGCGTCTGTGGCATTCGGTGAAGTAACCCCGGAGAGGCCGTGGTAAATTGCTTTGTAAGACTGTTCAATGCGTTCCCAGCGTTTATCTCTGTCCATGGCAAAGAAACGACCGTTTAAGGTGGCGATACGGCCTTTACCCAAACGGGCAAATAAAGCTTCAAAGCGCTCAATAGACGCCAGGGCGGATTTTGGCGGCGTGTCCCGGCCATCTAAAAACGCGTGCAAGTAGACATCATCTGCACCTTGTTCGATAGCCATTTCTACCATAGCGACCAGGTGGTCTTCGTGGCTGTGTACGCCGCCCGGAGACGACAGACCCATAATATGAACGGCACCATTAGCTGTTCCGGTCTTATTTAATGCGTCACACAGTACAGTGTTGCTGAAAAAGCTGCGGTCAGAAATAGCTTTACTGATGCGGGTAAAATCCTGGTAAACGATGCGACCAGCGCCCAAATTAACATGACCAACCTCGGAGTTGCCCATTTGGCCGTCCGGCAAACCAACTGCGCCCCCTGAACCATCGACTAAACAATGAGGGTATTGCTTCCATAAACGATCCATAACCGGTGTATTGGCTTTTGCAATGGCGTTATCCGGTGCATCTTCACGGTAACCCCAGCCGTCAAGAATCAACAATACCAAAGGTTTTATCGTAGGAGTCATAATGGGCCTCATTGCTCGGTGTTTTCGATGATGAAATTAGTCAACATTCTACTCGATTTCCGGAGCTTACGCATCCACCCAAGATTTTTCTGGCAACTGAGATTTGTACAGGTATACTCTTTGACCGCTATTTTTTTCTGTTACCCACGATTACTGGTAGGTCTTATGCAAGAACTTTTTGAATTTGTCAGCCGCAACCCAATGATGAGTGGCGTGTGGGTTGTTCTGTTAATCGCACTAATAGTGACGACGATTCGCTCTGCTATGTCGCCGATGAAAAGCCTGCAGCCGCAAGAAGCAACGGTTTGGGTCAACCGGGGTGATGGCGTATTCGTCGATATCCGTAATAAAGACGAATTTAAGAAAGGCCACATTCACGGATCGGTGTCATTACCGGCTGAAAAAATCAAACAAAAAGAACTTTCAACTATTGAAAAGTTCAAAGAAGCCCCCATTGTGATAGTCTGTGCAACAGGAATGACGGCAAAATCGGCTGCCAGCCAATTAATCGCTGAAGGCTTTAGTCAGGTGGCTGTGCTGCAAGGTGGTATTAACACATGGCGCAGTGCTAAATTGCCGGTTTCGCAGAAAAAATAATAAAATTCGTCTAAAACTTAAAATGAATAGGAAGTAAAATCATGGCTGAAGAACAGCAAGCAAACGGCGCGGCCGCTGAAAACCAACAACAGCAACCACAATTCGCAATTCAGCGCATTTACGCGAAAGACATTTCTTTTGAAACTCCAAGCTCACCGGCTATTTTCCGCAAAGAGTGGAAGCCAGAACTGAAGCTGGACTTAAACGTAAAACACGAAAAAATTGAAGACGGTGTTTACGAAGTGGTGCTCACTCTGACCGCAACCAACAAGGTTGAAGACGATGTAGCATTCCTGTGTGAAGTACATCAGGCAGGTATTTTCACTATCGGTGATGAAATCCAGGAAGGTCAGTTGGCACACATGCTGGGTTCTTTCTGCCCGAACATTTTGTTCCCTTACGCTCGTGAGTGTGTTTCAAACCTTGTTAACCGTGCGACTTTCCCACAGTTGAACCTGGCTCCTGTTAACTTTGATGCTATTTTCCAGCGTCACATGCAGCAGCAAGCTGAACAGGCTCAAGGCCAGCAAACTGCTGACGCGTAAGCGATACGATAATGCAGACACCTCAGGTGACAGTGTTAGGGGCGGGCTCTTACGGGACCGCCCTTGCTATTTGTTTCGCCCGTAAAGGCATAGCGACTACGCTGTGGGGCCGGGACGCCGATAAAGTTGCGATAATGCAGGCTGCGCATGAAAACGAAGAGTATCTTCCTGCCTGCCCTTTTCCTGAGTCCTTAAGTGTAACGGCAGATTTAAGCGAAGCATTGCATGACGTAAAAAACGTCGTCGTTGTGGTTCCCAGCCATTCTTTCTCGTCTATGTTAGAGCAGGCGAAACCTTTGTTAGCGAAGCACGCTCGCGTAGCCTGGGCAACTAAAGGGTTGGAGCCCGATACAGGGCGTTTACTGTATGAAGTAGCAGAAGACATTCTCGGCGAAGAACATCCGCTGGCGGTATTGTCAGGTCCTACCTTCGCGATTGAAATGGCAAAAGGGTTACCAACGGCTATTTCAATGTCATCGACCAACAAAGCTTTTGTCGATGAGCTTTCGGAGCTTCTGCATTGTGACCGTTCCTTCCGTGTTTACACCAATAATGACTTTATTGGGGTACAGCTGGGCGGGGTGGTGAAGAATGTGATTGCCATTGGTGCGGGCATGGCAGATGGCATTGGCTTTGGTGCAAACGCACGAACGGCATTGATTACCCGTGGTTTAGCGGAATTGACCCGACTGGGTCTGACATTAGGTGCTAAAAGCGATACTTTTACCGGTATGGCCGGGCTGGGGGATTTAATCCTTACTTGTACCGACAATCAGTCGAGAAACCGTCGTTTTGGTCTGGCTTTAGGTCAGGGGAAAGGCGTTGAGCAGGCCCTGAAAAGTATTGGTCAGTCGGTTGAAGGTTATCGGAATACCCGTGAAGTGGTTGCTCTGGCCAAACGCTATGACGTTGAAATGCCAATTTGTGAGCAGATATATGCGGTCCTTTATGAAGGCAAAGAACCGCAGCAGGCAGCTATTGATTTATTGAGTCGTGAGCGTAAAACGGAGTGACCTGTTTCACACAGTAACCCGTTTTACGCACTTATTAGCTGTTGTTCCATGACTTGCCATTGAGCCGATAAATGTTCTGTTGGCAAACGTTTGAAATTAGAGCGCACGAACTGACTGATTTTTCCATCGGCGTAGCTTAGCAATAAATTCGCCAACACGGCTTCATCAACAATAAAACGTTGCTGTTCCCGCATCGCTTTTTCCCGCAATACCTGCTTTATTGAGCTTTCTATACGATTAAAAAGGTCTTCCATACGACCTCTTAAGCGGTCGTGTTCGCCCATAAGTGCATCACCCGTCATTACTCGTGTGATACCAGGGTTACGCTCAGCGAAGGTTAATAAGAGCTGCAAAATAGCGTAGCAACGGGAGAGCGTATTCTTCTCCTCGTTCATGATCATGTTAATGCGGGTGAGGAGGGTGTCTTCAACAAACTCAATAAGCCCTTCAAACATGCGCGCCTTTGATGGAAAGTGACGGTATAAAGCCGCCT
Organism: Idiomarina sp. UBA4206; assembly: GCF_002383015.1. NCBI lineage: Bacteria > Pseudomonadati > Pseudomonadota > Gammaproteobacteria > Alteromonadales > Idiomarinaceae > Idiomarina > Idiomarina sp. UBA4206. The sequence continues at coordinate 2,971 of NZ_DFTS01000042.1, read as the reverse complement.
CCGAAACACCTAAGTTAGCCGCCAATTTTGCTGTTGTAATACGCTGACCCGGGCTGGTTTCCAACATTGCCGCCAAAGCCTGTAAAATTTCCTCACGACGGTTACGTTTTTGTTCTGCCATGCTTGTAACTTTCCTTATTTGAGAGGCCGGAATTTATTGTAATTCGGTTTATGAGCGGCCAGAGTGACCGAAACCACCTTCACCGCGGTCGGTTTCGTGAAACTCGTCGACAACGGTCATTTGCGCCTGTACAACGGGTAAAATCACCAATTGCGCAATGCGGTCGCCAGGTTCTATGGTGTAGGCCTTGTCGCTGCGATTCCAGCACGAAACTTTAAGCTCGCCCTGGTAGTCTGAGTCGATAAGTCCAACTAAATTACCCAGTACCAGGCCGTGTTTATGGCCCAGGCCTGAGCGAGGCAGAATAGTTGCTGCGTAGTTCGGGTCACCAATATACATAGCAATACCGGTGCCAATTAACTGGGTTTGTCCCGGCTCTATGGTTAATGGCTGATCCAAACAGGCGCGCAGATCCATTCCGGCAGAACCCTGGGTGGCATATTCAGGAAGCGGAATAGACTGGCCAATACGTTCATCTAAAATTTTTACTTCGACTTGCGTCATGGAGTTCTCACTTTCTTTTAATTAGCCCTGATTTCAGGATTTGTATTATCAAAATAGCGTTTGGCTATCGCATCAATAATTGCAACGGCCATATCATGCTTGCTCATCGTCGGAAGTGACTGTTCACTATCCTGACTGAAAATAATGGCGTTATTGCTGTCGCTGTTAAAACCCAGACCGGTCTGGCTAACATCGTTAGCGACAATCATTTTTAATTGTTTTCGTTCCAGTTTACGGAGCGCGTTAGCCTTTAAGTTTTCGGTTTCGGCTGCAAAACCAACGGTAAAAGGTGGTTTCTCTGAACTGGCTACTTGCTGCAGGATATCCGGGTTTTGCACCAGCTTAAGTTGCGGAGGCTGGTCATTCTGCTCTTTTTTGATTTTTTGTGAGGCAACTTCGGCAATCCGATAGTCCGACACGGCAGCACAGCCAATAAAGACATCGCACTGCTGCAGTTGCTGCTGTACCGCGTTAAGCATTTGCTCGGCAGTTTCTACGTCAATTCGCTGAACGCCGGAAGGAGTCGCCAACTGCGTCGGTCCGGAAACCAGAATAACGTTAGCGCCGGCATGAGCGGCAGCCTCTGCTAACGCATAACCCATTTTGCCGGAGCTGTGGTTACTGATATAACGCACAGGATCAATGGCTTCGCGAGTTGGGCCAGCAGTAATAACAAAGGTTTTTCCTTGCCAGGTTTGTGGCGTTTTAGGCTGCTTCTCAATTAACGCTTTTACAATCTGGGTTGGGTCGCTCATGCGGCCATAACCGACATCGCCGCAGGCCTGTTCACCACTTTCAGGGCCTATCATTTGTACGCCCCGGCTTAGCAGAGTTTCAATATTTTCCTGCACGGACGTTGCCGCCCACATTTGTTGGTTCATTGCCGGAGCAATGACAATAGGTGCCTTGCTGGCAAGCACCAATGTACTGAGTAAGTCGTCAGCAAATCCGTGCGTTATGCGAGCAATGGTATTCGCTGTGGCTGGCGCAACGAGAATGATATCGGCCCAGCGAGCTAGCTCAATATGGCCCATAGCAGCTTCTGCTGTCGGATCTAACAAATCATCGCTGACCGTAAAACCTGACACGGCTTGTAAGCTAAGTGGGGTTACAAAAGCTTTGGCACTGTCAGTCATTACCACACGAACTTCTGCGCCCTGCTCACGCAAACGGCGCACCAGGTCAGGTGCTTTATAGGCGGCAATGCCACCGGTAATACCTAAAAGTATGTGTTTGTTCTGCAACTGTGCCATGCGAACCCCTATGTGTTAATTCGTGTAAAGATAACATGAGACCCGGTTACAGGGTAGATGGTCGTTATACTTCTCTCTTTAGAATTAAGGAGAGAGTAATGAGCGTCAAGGAATGGCCTGTTTCGGAACGACCCAGAGAAAAACTGCAAAATCAGGGAGCAGAATACCTGAGTGATGCGGAATTATTAGCCATTTTACTCGGTAGTGGCAGCCAGGGACAGGACGTTGTCGCTTTTGCTCGGCATTTATTGAATCAGTTTAACGGAATAGGGGCGCTGCTTACGGCAAAGCCGGAGCAACTTTTAGCCTGTAGTGGCATTGGACCTGCACGAGTGAATCAGTTGCAGGTTGTCATGGAGCTATCAAGAAGGTACCTGAAGTGGCAGCTGGAACGTTCGGATGGCTTCACCGACCCGTCTATGGTGAAAGATTATTTAACCGCGCAGCTGCGTCATCAGGGCCGCGAGGTCTTTGCTATTTTACTGTTGGACAGTCAGCATAGGTTATTACGTTATGAAGAATTGTTTCAGGGTACAATTAACGCTGCTCCGGTTTATCCGCGTGAAGTCATTAAGTTGGTCATGCAGTACAATGCCGCCGCAGTTATTCTGGCGCATAACCACCCATCGGGTGTGGCAGAGCCCAGCCAGGCAGACCAGCGGGTGACTGAGCGGGTAAAAAAAGCCCTGACTTTAATCGATGTGGCGCTGCTGGATCATTTCGTTGTTGGTGCCGGCGATCCAATTTCTTTTGCGGAGCGCGGATTGTTGTAGTTTTGTACTGGCAGTTTGATTAAAAATCACGTAAAATCCGCCCCGAACGATCGATAAGGATCATATTTCCGTCGTATTAGCTTGATTAGAAGGGCAGTTTGCTGTATAAAATGCGCCCTCGGATTTATAGGCAAGGTCACGTTGGGCGACAGGCGAGCTTGCAGCAATTTTGGAGTAGAGACATGTCACAAGTATGCCAAATTACAGGTAAGCGTCCGGTAGTCGGTAACAACCGCTCGCACGCACGCAATGCGACTAAGCGTCGCTTCCTGCCGAACCTACAATCGCACCGCTTTTGGGTAGAAAGCGAGAAGCGTTGG
>NZ_DFTS01000029.1:656-2555 GCF_002383015.1 Idiomarina sp. UBA4206 | reverse complement strand
CTATTTACGATACAATGCGCTTTATTAAGCCAGACGTTAGCACAGTTTGTATGGGACAAGCGGCCAGCATGGGGGCTTTCCTTTTAGCCGGTGGTGCTCAGGGTAAGCGGTATTGCTTGCCTAATTCCCGGGTTATGATTCACCAGCCACTTGGCGGTTTCCAGGGGCAGGCTTCAGATTTTGAAATTCATGCGAAGCAAATTTTGGATCTGAAAGAGCGCTTAAACCGTATGTTAGCTGAGAATACAGGTCAGGATTACGAGAAAGTGGCTAGAGACACCGATCGCGATCACTTCTTATCAGCAGAAGAGTCAATCGATTACGGTCTGGTTGACGGCATTTTACGCCAGCGTGGCGAAGAGTCCTGAGCGGGCGCTTAAGTAGTAGGAGAAAAGCATGACGGATCAGTCCAAAGGTGACGGCGATAAGCCGCTGTATTGCACTTTTTGTGGCAAAAGTCAGCACGAAGTTAAGAAGCTCATTGCCGGACCGTCTGTGTTCATTTGCGATGAATGCGTCGAGTTATGTAATGACATTCTAAAAGAAGAAATTCATCAACTGTCGCCGGTGCCGGACCAGGATGAATTACCTGTGCCAAAAGCTATCCGAAAACATCTGGACGACTACGTTATCGGCCAGGTACGCGCTAAAAAAGTTTTATCAGTTGCTGTCTATAACCACTACAAGCGGTTACGTGCATCAGGAAAAGGTAAAGAAGAAGTTGAGCTGGGCAAGAGTAATATCTTGCTGATAGGTCCTACAGGCTCAGGTAAGACTTTCCTTGCTGAGACTATGGCGCGGTATCTGGATGTTCCGTTTACTATGGCGGATGCGACTACCTTGACCGAAGCAGGTTACGTTGGTGAAGATGTTGAGAACATCATTCAGAAGCTTTTACAGAAGTGCGACTATGATGTGGAAAAAGCCCAACGCGGTATTGTCTATATTGATGAAATTGACAAAATTTCACGTAAGTCAGACAACCCATCTATTACTCGCGATGTCAGTGGCGAAGGCGTTCAGCAAGCTTTATTGAAGCTTATTGAAGGTACCGTTGCTTCTGTACCTCCTCAGGGCGGACGAAAGCATCCTCAGCAAGAGTTCTTGCAGGTTGATACGTCGAAGATTCTGTTTATCTGCGGTGGTGCATTTGCTGGCTTAAACAAAGTGATTGAGCAGCGTTTGTCTACCGGAACAGGAATTGGTTTCGGCGCCGAAGTAAAAAGTAAAACGCGAAGTGAAGAAGGCGAAATTATAGCGAAAGTAGAGCCGGAAGATTTGGTTCGCTACGGTTTGATTCCGGAGTTTATTGGACGGCTACCTGTTGTTGCCACACTAGACGAGCTGGATGAAGAAGCATTGGTTGAAATTTTGCGTGAACCGAAAAATGCTTTAACCAAGCAATACTCTGCTTTGTTTGAAATGGAAGATGTTGAACTGGAGTTTCGTGAAGACGCGTTACGGGCTATTGCTAAAAAAGCCATGGCGCGTAAAACAGGAGCTCGCGGTCTGCGTTCAATCGTCGAAGGTGTTTTACTAGGCACTATGTACGAATTACCTTCCATTGAGGGCGTGGTGAAAGTAGTGGTTGATGAATCGGTGATAGCCGGGGAGTCGGATCCTATTTTAATTTACGCGAATCAACAGAAAAACAAGCAGGCTTCGGGTGAATAATACGAAACTGTATTAAAAGTGTTCGAAAAAGGGCCAATCTGGCCCTTTTTTTCTGTCAAGGATTGAACTTTCAGGTAAAGACCGCATATAACAAAGTAAACCTAGGTCGGGAGAGAATTTAATGAGCGAAGAACGCACCGAACAATTAACGATGCCTGTTCTGCCGTTGCGAGATGTAGTGGTTTACCCGCATATGGTGATTCCGCTGTTCGTCGGCCGGGAGAA
>NZ_DFTS01000029.1:0-596 GCF_002383015.1 Idiomarina sp. UBA4206 | reverse complement strand
TACCCGCATATGGTGATTCCGCTATTTGTCGGTCGGGAAAAATCGATTCGATGCTTACAAGCGGCGATGGATGCGGATAAACAAGTCTTTTTAGCAGCACAGAAAGATGCGTCGGTGGATGAGCCTACCAATGATGACATTTATCCGGTGGGTACTGTCGCTACGGTTTTACAGTTATTGAAGCTGCCTGATGGCACTGTGAAAGTGTTAGTTGAAGGTAAGCAGCGTGCGCAGCTTGATGAACTTCAGGATGATGAAGAGTACTTTAAGGCCAGTATCCATTATTTGGCGGCAGAAGAGTTACCGGAAAAAGAGGAAGAAGTACTTATTCGTTCGGCTCTGAACCAGTTTGAAGGCTATGTGAAACTGAACAAAAAGATACCGCCAGAAGTACTTACGTCGTTATCGGGTATTGAAGACGGTGACCGTCTGGCCGACACAATGGCGGCACATATGCCTTTAAAACTTGCAGAAAAGCAGGCCATTCTTGAAATTACCGATGTGCGTGAGCGCATAGAGCACCTGATGGCATTGATGGAAGGCGAAATTGATATCCTTCAGGTTGAGAAACGTATTCGCAGTCGCGTCAAAAAACA
>NZ_DFTS01000036.1:29110-34690 GCF_002383015.1 Idiomarina sp. UBA4206 | reverse complement strand
TGAATTGTTTTTAGTGGAAGGGGACTCGGCAGGAGGCTCTGCGAAGCAAGCTCGAGATCGTGAGTTTCAGGCGGTTATGCCGCTTCGCGGTAAAATTCTGAATACCTGGGAGGTTGACCCGGAACAAATTCTGGCGTCGCAGGAAATTCACGACATTTCGGTTGCGGTAGGCGTTGACCCAAACAGTGTCGACTTAGACAAATTGCGTTATGGGAAAATTTGTATTTTAGCGGATGCCGACTCAGACGGTTTGCACATCGCAACCTTGCTTTGTGCACTGTTTGTGAAGCACTTCAGACCATTAGTGGAAAACGGTCATATTTTTGTCGCGATGCCACCACTTTATCGCGTAGATGTCGGCAAGGACGTCTATTACGCGTTGGATGAAGGTGAAAAGCAGGGCATTTTAGATCGTATCGAGGCTGAAAAGCGCAAAGGCAAAGTGAATGTTCAGCGTTTTAAAGGTTTGGGTGAGATGAACCCGTTAACCTTACGTGAAACCACTATGGATCCAAATACCCGCCGACTGGTTCAGTTGACCATTGACGATGGCGAACTAATGGAAGAGCTGATGGATATGCTTTTAGCGAAAAAACGAGCTGCAGACCGCCGTACCTGGTTGGAAAGCAAAGGTAACATGGCCGACTTGGCTGAACTGTAAGCACTTGTGAGCAAGGAGAAGTCAGAATGTCGACGGAAGTTACAGAAACCCGCCCACTGAGTCGCTTTACGGAAGAAGCCTACCTGAATTATTCCATGTACGTGATCATGGACAGGGCACTACCGAATATCGGTGATGGTTTAAAACCGGTACAGCGACGCATTGTATACGCAATGTCAGAGCTTGGACTCTCGGCACTTGCTAAATATAAAAAATCAGCCCGTACCGTGGGTGATGTTCTTGGTAAATTTCACCCTCATGGTGACAGTGCATGTTATGAAGCTATGGTGCTCATGGCTCAGCCTTTCACCTACCGTCACCCGCTGGTCGACGGTCAGGGTAACTGGGGTTCACCGGATGACCCTAAATCCTTCGCAGCTATGCGTTATACCGAGGCCAGACTGTCTAAGTTTAGTGAAGTTTTACTCAGCGAGCTGGGTCAGGGGACGGTCGACTGGATACCGAACTTTGATGGCACGATGAAAGAGCCTCAGGTGCTGCCTGCGCGGCTACCACATATTTTGCTAAATGGTGTAACCGGCATTGCAGTCGGTATGGCCACGGACATTCCTCCTCACAATGCTCGTGAAGTGGCTAATGCCTGCGCAATGTTGCTGGAAAAGCCGGGTAGTCAGCTTGAAGATATTATGGAAGTGCTGAAGGGACCGGATTACCCGACCGATGCTGAAATTATTACGCCAACGGATGACATCACTAAGCTTTATGAAACGGGGCGCGGTAGTATTAAAATGCGTGCCTGCTACAGTGTTGAAGATGGTGAAATTGTTATTACGGCCTTACCGCACCAGGCATCCGGGGCAAGAGTATTAGAGCAAATAGCGCATCAAATGCAGGCCAAGAAACTGCCTTTAGTTTCGGACTTGCGTGATGAGTCAGACCATGAAAACCCGACAAGGTTAGTTGTGGTTCCTCGCTCAAATCGGGTGGATACAGAACAGTTAATGAATCACCTGTTCGCCACAACAGATCTGGAAAAGCAGTACCGGGTTAACCTGAATATTCTGGGCTTAGATGGCCGGCCGAAAGTGAAGCCGCTGGTTGGCATTCTTAAAGAGTGGCTGGAGTTTCGTCAGACAACAGTAACGCGACGTTTGCAGCATCGCTTAGATAAAGTGCTGGCGCGCCTGCATATTTTAGAAGGCTTACTTATTGCTTATCTCAATATTGATGAAGTTATTGAGATTATCCGTACTGAAGATAAACCGAAAGACGAGTTAATGAGTCGCTTTGGGTTATCGGATAAACAAGCTGAAGCTATTCTGGAGCTGAAGTTACGCCACTTAGCAAAATTAGAAGAAATGAAGCTGACCGGCGAGCAAGATGAACTTAATAAAGAGCGCGAAAAGCTGCAGACTTTACTGGGCTCAGATCGTCGTTTGAAAACACTGATCAAGAAAGAGTTGCTAGCTGATGCGGAAACTTATGGTGACGAGCGCCGTTCGCCAATTGTTGAGCGCTCTGAAGCTAAAGCGTTAAGCGAGCGTGATTTAACGCCAGCCGAAGCGGTAACTGTTGTGTTATCGAAGAAAGGCTGGGTGCGCTCTGCTAAAGGTCATGATATCGAAGGTGAGAAGCTCAGTTATAAATCCGGTGACAGCTATCTGGCGTCGGCTGAAGGTAAGAGTAATCAGCCTGTGGTGTTCCTTGATACTTCAGGGAAAAGCTTCTCCTGTGAAGCGCATCTGTTGCCATCAGCAAGGAGCCAGGGTGAACCTCTGACCGGACGTTTCAGTTTAGTTGCGGGTGAAAACGTTGAGCACGTTCTAATGGCCAAAGACGAAAGTCATTTACTATTGGCATCCGACGCTGGTTATGGGTTTGTTTGCCAGTTCAGCGACTTAGTCAGCCGTAATAAAAACGGTAAAGCTATTATCACATTACCGACCGGCGCTAAGATACTGCCACCTAATAAAGTGAATGATTTGCAGGAAGACAAAGTTGTTGTTATTTCCAATGAAGGCCGGATGTTGGTCTTCCCTGTCGCAGACTTGCCTCAACTGAGTAAAGGAAAAGGCAACAAGTTAATTAGTATTCCTGCTTTGCGTGCGCAGTCTCGCGAAGAATATGTGGTTGCATTGGCTACTGCGGCGCCGGACAAAGCTATTACTTTGATTGCCGGTAAGCGTAAGCTGACTCTGAAACCTGCAGATTTAGAGCATTACTATGGAGAACGCGGACGGCGTGGTAATAAACTACCGCGCGGATTACAACGTGTTGATGAAATAGTGGTTGAGCAAGACAAGGATAATTGAGGAGTTTGAATGTTAGCCTTGTTGCGGTGGGTATTTCTTGGTGGATTCGTTGTATTGTTCGGTGTGGTCGGTTGCTTATTTTGTATCATCCGCCCCTTTCATCGTAATAATACTTACAGGTTCGCTCATATTTTTGGGTGGGCAATACGAGTTTTAGGCATGCGAATTGAAGTGAGTCGTCACCCGGACATTGAAAAGGGTGGCCCTTACGTCTTTGTCTGTAACCATCAGAACAGTTGGGAAATATTCACCATTGCAGCAATGCTGCCCAAAAATACCGTTACTGTGGGCAAGAAAAGCCTGCGCTGGATACCGTTCTTCGGGTGGCTTTATTGGTTAGCAGGAAATATTCTGATTGACAGAAAAAACGCCGGAAAAGCTCATGGCACCATAGGACAAACGGCGGATGCTATAAAGCAACGAGACATTTCGGTATGGATGTTTCCGGAAGGAACCCGAAGTTACGGAAGAGGGCTGTTACCCTTTAAGAATGGTGCTTTTCATACTGCGTTTCGGGCTCAGGTTGACGTGGTTCCGGTATGTGTCTCTGAGTTACATGGCAAGGTAAAGATGAACCGCTGGAACAATGGTGTGCTGAAAGTTGCTTTTCTGGAGCCGGTACGAATTGCAAACTACCAGCGTGAAAACTTACGTGAGCTGAGTGGGCACTGCCATCAGCTAATGGATGATAAAATTAAGCAGCTGAACACAAGTATTGAACGAGAACAGGCGGAAAAGGATAAATCATGAGCCGAGATCTTAATGATCTACTTAAGCAAAGTGAAGAAACCGTACAGGCTTTGATAGCTGACGGTGCGGAGACAGATCTCCTGTATGAAATTGAGCATCACCTGGCCAGCCAGGACTTTACTAAGTTGGAAAAAGCGGCCGTAGAGCTTGTTAAGCAAGGCTACCATGTGGACGATGCCGATGAGTTTGAAGACGAACGCGGTAAGCGTTGGTTTGCGTTTATGGCGGTCACAGATGCTGAGCTTGATAGCGATATTCTAAACCGGCAGGTGAGAGAAATAGCTGCTATAGCCGATGACTGTGAGGTTGAATACGATGGCTGGGGCACCTTGATTGAAGATGATGAACTTGAAGGTGAAGAGTTCGACGATGGAGAGGAATAACCTCTCCTGATTTTACAAACCTTTTTCTTTCATCATATTGCGGTAGTCACTTCCTAAGCCGGATTTTTCGGACTCACTTAATACCTTTCCTGCGCGCTGGAAAAATCCCTGCTCTTCATCTTTCAGATGATGTAAGACTTTATGTTTTAAATTTTTAAAGTGTTGAAGCCAGGCTGGCGACGACATTTCCGTTTGTTCTAAGGTTTCAATCAGTTCGTCAATTTCATGGTGCTCAGCGATACCGTGTCGCGACATTTCTATTGTGTCATCGTCTTTGATAAGAGGGTTATAAAAGTATCGTTCCTCAGCGGCAGCGTGTTGTTCCAGCTGGAGCTTTAGTTGCTGATAGTATTGTTCACGCTCCGGCGCTTCTCCGGTCGTTTCCAATAGCAATTCAAGCAATTTACGTTGTTTATCGTGATCAACTCTCAGTTCTTCGAAAATAGTCATGACTCTCTCCCTTTGTCTCGTTATTTTTCACTACGAGAGCCCTCTTAAAATAGATTATTTTTCAAAAAAAAGCCCGAATCAGAGACTCGGGCTTTTAGCGATACACTTTTAATGAAAATTAAAGCGCTTTAATTTTCTCTTGCTGCTCTTGCAGTTGCTTGAGCGTAGTTTCTGCTTCAGCAAGCTTCTCACGTTCTTTAGCAATGACAGCTTCTGGTGCTTTACTGACAAAGTTATCGTTGCCCAACTTACCGTTCAGACGCTGCCACTCTTTGTTCGCTTTCTCGATAGATTTTTGCAGTCGCTGTAGCTCTGCTTCTTTATCAATTAAACCGGCCATTGGAATATGCAGCTTCAACGTATCAACCAGTGCGGTCATACTGGCTGGTGCATCATCATCGCTTTCAATAAACTCAATAGACTCCAGCTTTGCCAGGCTACTGAGGAAGCTTTGGTTATTCTCAATACGGCCTCTGGCCATTGAATCAGCATTTGAAAGTAGCAGAGGCAAAGGCTTATTCGGTGATAAATCCATTTCGCCACGAATATTTCGAATAGCTAAAATAACGCGCTTCAGCCACTCCATGTCCTGCATTGCCTGATGGCTGACGTTGTCCTCAACCTGCGGGAACGGCTGCAGCATAATGGTATCATCCGTATTACCAACCAGCGGTTTCACCCGTTGCCAGATAGTTTCAGTAATGTACGGCATAACCGGATGCAGTAAGCGCAGTAACTGTTCTAAAACATTCACCAGTGTGTGGCGAGTACCGCGTTGTTGCACTTCCGTACCATTTTGCAGTACCGGTTTAGTGAGTTCCAGATACCAGTCACAAAACTGGTTCCAGGTAAATTCATAGGCAATAGCGGCAGCCTGATCAAAACGATAGGTATCCAAAGCCTGACGGAAGTCTTTTACTGTGCTGTTAAAGCGGGCAATAATCCATTCGTCGGCCAGTGACAGAGTCATATCGTCGTTTTCAAGACCACAGTCATTCTCTTCGGTACTCATTAAAACATACCGGCTGGCGTTCCACAGCTTGTTGCAGAAGTTGCGATAGCC
>NZ_DFTS01000036.1:28685-28936 GCF_002383015.1 Idiomarina sp. UBA4206 | reverse complement strand
CGCTTCATGTCCCAGTTGATATCGCGCCCAGTCGATGCAAGTGCTGTTAATGTAAAGCGCAGTGCATCGGTTCCGTGGGCGGTAATGCCTTCAGGAAACTCTTTGCGGGTGCGTTTTTCAATTTTCTCACGCATTTTCGGCTGCATCATATTGGCTGTGCGTTTAGCCACCAGCTCGTCAGCGCTAATGCCGTCAATCATGTCCAGCGGATCTAACACGTTACCTTTAGACTTAGACATTTTCTGGCCTTC
>NZ_DFTS01000036.1:8331-28520 GCF_002383015.1 Idiomarina sp. UBA4206 | reverse complement strand
ACCCAGAAGAAAATGATGTCAAAACCAGTCACCAACACATCGGTAGGGTGGAAGGTTTTTAAGTCCTCGGTATTTTTTGGCCAACCTAGGGTAGAAAAAGTCCATAACGCGGAAGAGAACCAGGTATCCAGTACGTCTTCGTCCTGCTGAAGAGGCGTATCGCCTAAGTTGTGCTTTTCCCGCACTTCTTCTTCGGTGCGACCGACATAGACATTGCCCTGTTCGTCGTACCATGCCGGAATACGGTGCCCCCACCATAATTGACGCGAAATACACCAGTCTTGGATATCGCGCATCCAGCTGAAATACATGTTCTCGTATTGCTTAGGCACAAATTCAATGCGTCCGTCTTCAACCGCTTCGGTTGCTTGTTTGGCCATAGGTTCAACGCGAACATACCATTGGTCGGTTAAATGCGGTTCAATAGGAACGCCACCGCGGTCGCCGTATGGTATTTTGTTGGTGTGTTTTTCAATTTTTTCCAGTAAGCCAAGTTCGTCAAATTCAGCAATAAGTTGCTTACGAGCCTCAAAGCGTTCTTTACCAGCGTATCGCTCAGGTAAAGCCCCATCAAACCCGTTCAGCTCTTCAAGCGCTTCACCCGTACTGGTGTAAAGGCCTGCTTTTGCCATGACGTGCGCAGTGTCATCAAAAATAGAAATCATCCCAGTTTGATGACGCTTGCCAATTTCGTAGTCATTAAAATCATGCGCCGGAGTTACCTTTACGCAACCTGTACCGAATTCGCTGTCAACGTGGTGGTCGGCAACAATAGGAATACGACGGTTAACAATAGGTAACTCGAGGTGTTTCCCAACCAAATGAGCAAAGCGCTCGTCGTCGGGATGCACAGCAACACAGACATCGCCTAACATGGTTTCCGGGCGGGTGGTCGCGACCACTAAATGGTCTTTGCCGTCTTCGGTTTTCTCGCCATCGGCCAGCGGGTAACGTAAATACCAGATAGAACCTTGTTGCTCTTTATTCTCGACTTCTAAATCAGAAATAGCGGTTTGCAGTGCCGGGTCCCAGTTGACCAGGCGTTTACCACGGTAAATCAAGTTATCTTCGTGCAGTTTTACGAAGACTTCACGTACCGCATCTGAAAGGCCTTCGTCCATAGTGAAGCGTTCACGATCCCAGTCAACAGAGTCGCCCAGACGGCGCATTTGCTGAGTGATGGTGCCGCCTGACTGTTCCTTCCATTCCCAAATTTTATCAATAAAAGCGTCACGACCAAGTTCCTGGCGAGTCTGTCCTTGAGCGGCTAACTGGCGTTCAACGACCATCTGCGTGGCAATACCAGCGTGGTCAGAACCTACTTGCCATAATGTATTACGGCTGTTCATTCTCTGGTAGCGGGTGAGTGTATCCATAATGGTGTGTTGGAAGGCGTGACCCATGTGCAGACTGCCGGTAACGTTGGGCGGCGGAATCATAATAGAGTAGGAGTCGCCCTTACCTGAAGGCTTGAAGTAGCCTTTGTCTTCCCATTGTTGGTAGAGGTCTTGTTCTATCGCTGCAGGGGAGTATGTTTTATCCATATTAACCTTACTTCTGTTCGGATGTCAGGGGCTCGGTATGCATTTGGCAACCTCTGGCCCTGTAATGTTTGTATCGCTCGCGAGCTACTTTTTTGCCATTGTCATCGGCTGGAACTGTGTCATAGAGTTTCTGGCTCTGTTGAGCTTGTACCGGAATGTCTTCAGCCAGGTTAAACAGGGCGTAACCGGGTCGGCTTTTAATGTCGCCAGACTCCGGCCAACAAAGTTCTACCGGCGCTCCGGTAGCCGGGCCTTCTCCAAGCAAATTATGCGGAATAAAGGCATCACTTGGTTGTTGCCATAACAGTTCGTCCAGCGCTTCCGCCTGTTGCTGATTGCGGGCCCAAACCCGCAACCTTTTATGCTTTCTGTATAGCTCCGCTATCTTATCGCAAATTAACCGATTTTGCTCGCCTTCAGCTTTGTCAGGCATTAAGAAAAAAGTGGCTGAGGGCATCTTACTCTGCGACCTCTGCGCTGCACCGGTTAATTAAAAACTGCGTCAATAATGGAACCGGGCGGCCTGTGGAGCCTTTGTCTTTACCACCTTGCCAGGCCGTACCGGCAATATCCATGTGTGCCCAATTGTATTTCTTTGTATAGCGAGATAAGAAACAAGCGGCGGTAATGGTGCCGGCTTCGCGACCACCAATGTTAGCCATATCTGCAAAAGGGCTGTCGAGCATTGACTGGTACTCATCCCATAGCGGCATACGCCAGGCTTTGTCGCCACTTTGTTGGGCAGCATTTAGAATTTCGTGTGCTAACGGATTATGTTGACTGAGTACGGCTGAAGCATGGCTGCCTAACGCAATAACACAGGCGCCTGTCAGCGTGGCTAAATCAATCACGGACTCGGGTTCGAAGCGCTCGATATAAGTCAGGGTATCGCACAGTACGAGTCGACCTTCTGCATCTGTATTCAGCACCTCAACTGTTTGACCGCTCATCGTCGTCAGGATATCTCCGGGACGGTATGCTTTGCCATCTGGCATGTTTTCACAACCTGCCACAGCGCCAATAACGTTTATGGGAAGTTGCAGTTCAGCAAGCGCCTGCATAGCCCCTAAAACGCCAGCAGCACCGCCCATGTCGTATTTCATTTCATCCATATTGGCGGATGGTTTAATGGAAATACCGCCCGAATCAAATGTCAGGCCTTTACCGACCAGAACTATGGGAGGCTGGTCATCGGGTGCGCCGTTGTAATGCATTAAAGTTAGTACTGACTCATGCTCTGAACCACGGCCAACGGCTAAGTATGCGTTCATACCCAGCTTTTCCATTTCGGCTTCTTCAACGGTGCTAACCGTTAAATTGTCGTAATTTTCAGCCATTAATTTGGCTTGATCGGCTAAATAGCGAGGTGTACAAATGTTAGGTGGCATATTTGCTACGTTGCGGCAAATATCCATACCCGTAGCTACGGCTAACGCGTGCTGCACAGCTTGTTCGCCCAAAGCCAGCTCTTTTCGGCTTGGAACATTAAAGACCAGTTTACGCAACGGGCGTCGAGGTTCTTCTTTTTTACTCTTAAGCTCGTTAAAGTTGTACAATGTTGCCCGCGCAGCTTCTACGGCCTGACGAACCTTCCAGTAAGTATCGCGACCTTTAACGTGCAGCTCACTAAGAAAGCAGACCGCTTCCATTGAGCCGGTTTCGTTCAACGTGTTCATAGTGCGGGCTATAATTTGGCGATACTGGCGCTCATCAAGTTCGCGCTCTTTACCGCAGCCGACCAGTAATACCCGTTCGGCAAGAATATTGGGGACATGATGTAACAGCAGAACCTGACCTGATTTACCTTCAAGGTCTCCGCGGCGCAATAAGTTGCTTAAATAACCATCACTGACTTTGTCTAATTGTTCGGCAACGCCAGACAGACGACGAGGTTCAAACACGCCAACAACGATGCAAGCAGAACGTTGTTTTTCCGGATTACCACTTTTGACGCTGAACTCCATGACAGTGCTCCTGTTTCAGGTGGCTTCAATGCCTGCTATAGTTTCACTATAAAGACACTTTGTTGTTAAAATAACAAGTTTACTTAAAAATCACAGCTATTCCAGTAAAAACCTAAGTTATGAGTGAACGCCAGTGCGCATATTCCGCTATTTGATCAGTGAAACATTGAAGTCGCAGCTTGCTGTGCTTTTTATCCTGATGACGATTTTTGTCAGTCAGAAGTTTGTCCGTGTTCTGTCGGATGCATCAGAAGGGGATATTCCCGGCGCAATTATTTTTCAGCTTCTGTCGCTGAACCTCCCTGCATTAGTGTCTCTGATTCTGCCTCTTAGTTTGTTTTTGGGTATTTTACTGGCTCATGGACGTATCTATGCTGACAACGAAATGACGGTTCTGCACGCCTGTGGGGTAAGTGAGTGGTATGTAACCCGGGTGACTTTGGTGCTGTCATTAGTTTTAGCTTTGATAACAGCTTCTTTCACTTTATGGTTAGTGCCCTGGTCACTCGATCAGGAACAAAAGCTGGAAGACAAAGCTCGTTCAGAAAGTGGCTTAACGGCTTTAATGCCGGGACGCTTCCAACAAGCAAGTAACCGCAAAGCGGTCATATTCGTGCAAAGTGTCGGTGATAATGGCGACCTTGAGGAAGTTTTTGTCGCGCAGCATAACCACAGTCAGGGCGAGTTACAGTCGGGTAGCGTGGTTATGGCAAAGACCGGTAAAGTAATCAGTGAAACAACGGGGTCGCAGTGGCTTGAACTGGGTGAGGGAAAACGCTACGCCGGTGACAACGACAGTTATCAGATGATGTCGTTTGACAGTTACCAGCTTCAAATTAAGGAGCAACAGGCCAGTGAGCAATTACGAAAACTCGAAGCCTATCCCACTGTGGAGTTAATGTCGCAAACTGAACCGGCTGCGGTTGCTGAACTGCAGTGGCGTATTGCGATTCCTCTGGCTATGCCGTTATTGACACTTATTGCTGTACCGTTAAGCCGTGTGAACCCTCGTCAGGGTAAGTTTGGACGAATGGCCCCGGCTTTACTCATTTATTTAGGCTATTTCCTATTGCTTATGGCAGCTAAGTCGGCCATACGTGACGGCGTCATTCCTCCAGTTATCGGGTTATGGTGGATACACTTCATATTACTGGTGTTTGGCTTAGTGTTGATAGGTAAAGGCAGACCTGTTGGCTTGAGATTATTGGCAAATCTACGCTTCGGCGCGGCTCGGGGGCAATGATGTTTAGTATTTTAGATAAGTACATAGGTCTGGCCGTACTACGAACCTCGCTGTTAAGTCTTGCTGTATTAACCGGCCTGTCGTCTTTAATTCGCTTTGTCGAGCAACTAAAGTCGGTTGGTCGTGGCGACTACAACGTTATGGATGCTGCACTTTTCGTCTTTTACAGCTTGCCCAGAGATGTTGAAACCTTTTTTCCAATGGCCGCTTTACTTGGTGGCCTCATTGGGGTCGGTATGTTGGCGAGCAGCTCTGAGCTTGTGGTTATGATGGCGGCAGGGCGTTCCCGCTTGAATATTATTGGTGCGGTAATGAAATCCGCCATTATTATGATGGTTGCAGTAATGGCGATAGGCGAATGGATAGCACCACCCATGGAGTCTCAGGGGCGAGCTATCCGCTCACAGGCTATTTCAGGGGGCAGCTTAATTTCGGCACAACAGGGTGTCTGGGCAAAAGACGGTTCTGACTTTATCAATATTGGTGAAGTTGAGGACACCGGACGTCTGAACGATGTTCTGATTTATGACTTTAATGATAATAGGGAATTGCAACAGGTAACCTACGCCCGAACAGCTAATTTTAGCGGCGACAAATGGCGTATGCAGGAGGTGACGGTTACGCAAATGACGGAAAACCGTATGCTACGCGATGAAAAAGCTAATATGGCCTGGCAATCAAGCTTGACGCCCGATAAGCTCGGGGTCGTGACCATTAAACCAGAATCACTTTCTATTAGCGGGCTACTGGATTACCTGACTTACCTGGAAAGCAATCAACAGTCTGCGGAACGTTATGAACTTGCTTTATGGCGTAAGCTTTTTGCTCCAATAACTGTGGCTGTAATGTTGTTGGTCGCTCTGTCGTTTATCTTTGGACCTCTGCGTTCGACAACGATGGGCGCAAGGGTCTTGTTAGGTGTTATCACCGGCTTCGGACTTCATGTGAGTAATGAGATTTTTGGGCCTCTGGCGCAGGTTTATCAAATTCCGGCTATTTTAGGGGCATTACTACCGAGTATGTTGTTTGCGGGGATTGCGGTCTACTTCATGCGTGGGCGCACGGCCTGACAACAGGCCGACCACACTTAAAGTTCGTTCCAGTAAAAAAGCTGGTTCGCTTCTTTCGAAAGGGTGACAACCTCTGTTGCTGCGGCGTAATCCTGCCAGGCTCTTCGGTTTTTAAAGTCAACAAGAACCCAAAGATTCCCGAGACCTCCGCAGCAGGTCAGCAACCTTATGAATACCTGGCGGTTGGTTAAGCGTGAGCCGTCACGGTTTTGCAGTTTTAAACGCCAGGCGCGCATGCCTAATGTTTGTCCTGAACGTTTCCAGAACCAGCCAAAAAATACCGCAACAACAGTAATAAGATATAAGCTGTACCATGGCCCCTGAGCCAGCCAGGCGGCGTGATCCATATCGTCCGATAGCACCAGCCAGTTGAAAGAGGTTAGTAGCGCGGCAAAAAGTAACGCTAACGCAGACGCCAGCATAATAATTGCTGCAGCAACTAAAAGGTCATAAACCCAGGCTGCCAGTCGTCTGGTAAAGCCAGCACTGGGAAAGCTGGCGTGTAGTCTTTGTGCTTCAGAACTCATGCGGAACTCATTTAAATTAAATGTATCTGGATCATATCATGAGCTAAGCTGACTAACAGCTGTCTCAGTTGTACAAGGAAGCAACAGTTAGTCATATTCTGGGTGATTTTCATGAATTATTGCTTGATTAGCGATGCTTGACGGGTATAATCCCGTCCCGTTACTTAATTACGTAACGCATTCACCTTAAATGGCATGGCGCTGTGGTGGAATTGGTAGACACGCCTGATTCAAAATCAGGTTCCTTCTGGGAGTGACGGTTCAAGTCCGTCCAGCGCCACCAAGTTTTCCCCTCGTAATTCGTATTAAAAAAATGCCAGAAGCGCACAGGCACTTCTGACATATAAGCGATTTCAGTCAATGACCTGATGATGATTTATCGCTGAAATAATCTCAGCAAAAGTTGAGGGCAAGTGATAAACGTTCACTGACTCACCTGTTAACTCAGCTATTCTAAGTGATGACACTACACCACAGACTTCTCCATTGTTAATTACGAGAAGAAAGTCACGCCCACTGGCTTTGAGAGTCGCCGCAGCGTCTCCTACTTTAGCCTTTGTTAAGCTTTCTAGTTTAACTTGTGGTAATGCGAGAAGAGGTAACATCAACTCTTTTACCGCCAACTCTCTCCACCCAGTTTGGTTGACCGTACTTAGTTGGGTCGCTTTGCGTCCGTGAAGTTCGCGAAGCGCCAGTAAACCTGTCATTTCACCATTTTGGTTTTTTATGCAGGCATAACGACGGTTGGCATTCCGGAGTTTCTGTTCGGCGTCGCTGACCAATGTGTTCTCCGTTATTTCCAGAGGAGACACTTTAGTGAAATCGTCAACAACATGCATGGCGCTATCGTGCCAGCTAATGACTGGCTGATGATCATAGTTGTGGTGTATTGCAATTTTATCGGCTGCAGAAGACCATTGAATTTCTTTAAACTCACTCATGACAAACTCCTTTAAAAATTAGAAAGTACAGAATTCTTAAAGGTGAGTGGGTGGTCCTCTAACGAGGTGCCAATTCCATTGGGTAAGTTTCGATTCAGTTATTCTCAAAGAGATTGGAGCAAGCGCTAAAACGTTTTGAAAAACTCTTGAGGCAGAATCGATTGATTTATCGAGTTCGGGGTCTTCAGCCTGAACCTCAGAAATTGACGATGTCAGATCGACAACGAAAACGGTGTCAGAGTGTTGCTGAGTCGTTAGTCGGCTTTCGCTGCTACCAGATAAAGCGTAGCTGCATGTACTAAAAGCGATGAGTAATAAACACAACAGTACCTGAGAGCTCCATCTTTGGAGCAAGCTGAATTCAGTTGTTGCTGCTGCGTTTTTTAGCATTTTCTGATCTTAGTAAATGTTTCAGCTATCAAATTAGAGTATATCGAACGATTCGACAACTCATTCTTTATCTATTAGAGTATGTATGGGTACGTTTTGTTCAAAATACAAGCGAAGCACTGACATTATCCTTTTCAGCACGTATACTGTCCGCATCGGTCGTCCTTAACCGTGCAACCATACATATATAGGATTCTATGTCAGATAATCAGCAGAACAACAATACGCCAGACTACGAAGTCGAAATTCCAAGCCGCGAACAGTTATTGGAACTTGTTACTTCCAATAATAAACCTGTTCATTTTGACGAGTTTATTCGCCATTTCAACCTGGATGACGAACGTCAGGCTGTTGGCTTAAAACGTCGGTTGCGGGCAATGGAGCGCGACGGGCAGCTTATTTACAGTAAAGCAAATGCTTATGGTCTGCCTGAGCGTATGGACTTGATTAAAGGTCGTATCATTGGTCATAAAGACGGTTTTGGTTTCTGCCAGACTGAAGACGGCGGAAAAGATCTCTTTATTCCGCATCACCAAATGTATTCTGTATTACACGGCGACCGAGTACTCGTTCAGCCTAGTGGTAAAGACAGTCGGGGTCGCACCGAAGGGCGTATTGTACGTGTTACGGAGCCAAGAGACAGTAACATTGTTGGCCGCTACTTCATTGAACACGGTTTAGGTATTGTAGTGCCGGACGATGGTCGCATTAGCCAGGATATCCTCATTCCGGATGCGGATAAAAGTGGTGCTCGTCATGGTCAGTTAGTTGTTGTAGAGATAACTCGTCGGCCAAGTCGTCGCACCAGCCCCATAGGCCGGGTGACCGAGGTTCTGGGTGAACATATGGCGCCTGGCATGGAAATTCAGGTGGCTATTCGCGAGCACGATATTCCCACTGAATGGCCATCAGAAGTTGATGAAGAATTAAAAAAATACAGTGAAGAGGTTCCGGCAGAAGCTTATGAAGGACGTAAAGACCTACGTGAACTTCCGCTTATTACTATTGATGGTGAAGACTCTCGCGACTTTGATGACGCGGTTTGCTGTGTGCCTGAAGAGAAAGGTTGGCGTTTATGGGTCGCTATAGCCGATGTTTCCTATTATGTACGGCCCGATACGGTGCTTGATAAAGCCGCGACTGATAGAGGGAATTCGGTTTATTTCCCCAGTAACGTTATTCCTATGTTACCGGAGAAGCTTTCAAACGGCTTATGTTCATTGAACCCCGATGTTGACCGTCTGTGTATGGTTGCAGAGATGGAGCTGGGGCCTCGAGGGAAACTGAAATCGACTCAATTCTACCCGGCAGTAATGAAAAGTCATGCTCGTCTGACTTACAACAAAGTTAAGAAGTTGCTTGATGGCGACGAAGAGCTGCAACAACAGTATCAGCATGTGATGGACAACGTTCAGGAGCTTGAACGTCTTTACAATGCGTTAAGTGCTGCCCGCAAACGCCGTTCGGCTATCGAATTCGATACGCAGGAAACCCGCTTCATTTTTAACGCTGAGCGTAAAATTGAAAGTATCGAGCCTGTTAAACGTCATGTTGCTCATAAAATTATTGAAGAGTGCATGATCATGGCTAACGTGGCATCCGCTCAGCTTATTGAGTCTGATAAAGAAATTGGCGCGTTATTCCGTGTGCATGAAACTCCGGCAGATGAACGTCTGAACAACTTCCGCAGTTTTCTTGGTGAACTCGGCCTGAATCTCGAAGGTGGTGATGAGCCCTCTCCGAGGGACTACGCGACACTGCTTGAACAAGTTAAAGATCGTCAGGATCACGAACTTATTGAGACTATGTTGCTGCGTTCAATGCAACAGGCCGTTTATCAGCCTGAGAATAAAGGCCATTTCGGTCTGGCATTGAAATCTTATGCACACTTTACTTCACCTATTCGTCGTTATCCCGATCTGATTTTGCATCGTGCGATAAAAGCTATTCTGCGCAAAAATGAAGGCGAAGGTAAAGGGCTTGTCGGAGCCTGGGCTTATTCGGAAAAACAGCTGGATGAACTGGGCGTGCATACCTCAATGACAGAACGTCGGGCAGATGATGCCACTCGTCAGGTAGATGAGTGGTTAAAATGCGAGTTCATGCTCGACCATATTGGTATGGAGTTTGAAGGTGTTATTTCATCTGTTACTAACTTTGGTTTATTTGTTCGTCTTAGTGATTACCAAATTGACGGGCTTATTCATATTAGTAACCTCGACAATGACTATTACCATTTTGATCAGCAAAAAGGGATGTTAGTTGGCGAGAACAGCCACAGCGTATTCCGTCTGGGTGATAACGTTAAAGTGAAAGTTAAAGACGTAAACCTCGATGACCGGAAAATTGATTTAACCTTACTGGAAGCGACGAGCCCGGGTGGCAAAAAGCGCAGTATGCCGGCAAAAGGTTCTGGAAAGGGTAAACGTAAGGGTCAACCCAGAGGCAAGGGTGGTCAACGGAAAAACACAAACCGCGGTGGCGGTAAAGGACGTAGTAAGTCATGAGCCAAAAAGTGACTGTGTTTGGCCTGCACGCAGTGCGGGCTATATTAAAAAACCACCCGGATCGTTTGGTTGAGCTCTACGTTTCTAAAGAGCGCCAGGACGATTCTGTGCGTGACATTGTAAACCAATGTCATGCGACGGGTGTACGTCCTCAATGGGTGCCTAAACAAGCTCTGGAAAAAAGGGCCGAAGGCGGGAATCACCAGGGGGTTGTTGCAACGGTTCAGTCTCCACCCACCTTAACGGAGCAAGATCTTCCGGGGTTATTGGAGCAAAGCCAAACCGCTGCGTTGTTTCTGGTGCTTGATGGCGTAACTGACCCGCATAATTTAGGGGCCTGTTTGCGTACAGCCGATGCCGCTGGCGTCACCGCTGTTATTGTCCCTAAGGATAAATCGGCACAGATTACGCCAACGGTACGTAAAGTCGCTTCTGGTGCGGCAGAAAATGTGCCTATGGTTGTTGTTACAAACTTAGCGCGGGCTCTGCGCGATATTCAGGAGCTGGGCGTCTGGGTATACGGTACGGCAGGGTAAGCGACTCAGTCAGTCTATGATGTCGATTACCGCGGACCGGTGGCTTTGGTGATGGGCGCTGAAGGAAAAGGAATGCGCCGTTTGACCCGCGAAACCTGTGACGATTTAGTATCTATTCCTTTATCTGGCAGTGTCAGTAGTCTGAATGTTTCAGTAGCCAGTGGTGTGTGTCTATTTGAGGTAGTCAGGCAGCGCAATGGATCTTAAACGTCGCCTTTTGCCTATTGCTATTGCTTTAGGCATGGTTGCTGTGCTCTTTGTAAGCTGGACGCCTAACTGGGAATCTCCCACCTGGTTGCGCTCAGAAAAGCCTTACGTTGCTTTTCATTTCGAACTGCAGGATAACGCTGAAAAGTCCGTGGAAAATTTGGCTTTTGATATCAGTAATCGGCTGGAAGTCAGACACGAATGGCACAGGGTCGAGGACAATAACGCTGAGTGGCAGGTGAATCTGGCTTTTCAGAACCAACAGGACGCGATACAAATTGATGCCACTGTAAGACGTCAGGAAAAGATTGTTGATCATATTGTTGTACGCGGAGAAAGCGCCGTGGCTAATGAGTTAGCCGACCGCATTGTTGCCCTGCTCAGTTCCCGTATCGAAAAGGCTCATAAAAACGCCGATTAATTTGCAATCGGCGTTCATTTTAGTTAGTATCGCGCGGCTTAAATCAGCCATATTTTAATTTTATTGAATGTGTTCCTTGCTTCTATGTTAGTGCGGCTGAGCTAAACTGAGGCTATACGAACCAAAAGGAAACTGTAATGCGTCATTACGAAATCGTATTTATGGTCCACCCGGACCAAAGCGAGCAAGTACCTGGCATGATCGAGCGCTATAGCGAAACGATTAAGCAAGGTGGTGGTCAAATCCATCGTTTAGAAGACTGGGGCCGTCGTCAATTGGCTTACCCAATCAACAAACTGCATAAAGCACACTATGTTCTGTTGAACATTGAAGCGTCTGCAGAAGTTGTGGAAGAGCTGGAAACTGCATTCCGTTTCAACGATGCAGTCTTACGCAACATGATCATGCGTAAGAAAGAAGCTATTACAGAGCCTTCGCCGCTGACTAAGCCGAAGGAAGATCGTAAAGGTGACAGTGAAGCAGCGTAAGCTTGCTGACTTTCTATAACCCTTATGAATCGACTGCATTTAACCGGAACACTTGGCAAAGTACCTAAGCTGGAAACCAGCCCTTCAGGTATTGAGCATTTACAATTA
This sequence comes from Idiomarina sp. UBA4206, assembly GCF_002383015.1. Lineage (NCBI taxonomy): Bacteria > Pseudomonadati > Pseudomonadota > Gammaproteobacteria > Alteromonadales > Idiomarinaceae > Idiomarina > Idiomarina sp. UBA4206. The sequence goes on along the minus strand of NZ_DFTS01000036.1, from coordinate 16,574 downwards.
GTGATTGAACATCGGTCTATGCAACCGGAAGCTGGTATGAATCGTCAATCTTATGTGCGTATTCAGGTCGTTTTAAGTGGTGAAGGTTTACAACACTGGTTAGAAAAATTGACGGTGGGTTGTGAAGTTTTAGCAGAAGGTTTTCTGCACCGTCACGAGGATAGCAATGGCTCACCTCGTTTGGTACTTCATGCTCAGCATCTCGAATTGATTTAAGGAGACCATCATGGCTCGTTTTTTTCGTCGCCGCAAATTCTGCCGCTTTAAAGCAGATGGCGTAAAAGAAATTGATTATAAAGATATCGCTACGCTTAAGAACTACATTACTGAAACTGGTAAAATCGTTCCTAGCCGTATTACTGGAACATCCGCTAAGTATCAGCGTCAGTTAGCGCGCGCTATCAAGCGTGCTCGTTATTTGTCACTGCTGCCTTATACTGATTCACATCAGTAAGCTAGCACCGGTTCGATTACCAAAAGTAGAGGTAGCGAGAAATGAATGTCATTTTGTTAGATAAAATTGCTAACTTGGGAAGCCTTGGCGATCAAGTCAGTGTAAAATCAGGTTATGCACGTAACTTTCTTTTCCCACAAGGAAAAGCAGTACCGGCAACGAAAAGCAACGTTGAACTGTTTGAACAACGTCGTGCTGAGTATGAAGCTAAATTAGCTGATCACTTAGCTGCTGCGGAAGCCCGTGCTGAAAAAGTTAATGCTTTAGATACAGTTACTATTGCCTCTAAAGCAGGTGATGAAGGCAAATTATTTGGTTCTATCGGTACTCGTGACATCGCTGATGCAGTAACAGCTGCAGGCGTTGAAGTGAAGAAGAGCGAAGTATTAATGCCGCACGGTACACTGCGTGAAGTTGGTGAGTTCGATATCGAATTACATTTACACGCTGATGTATTTGCGAACATCAAATTGAAAATTGTAGCGGCTGAGTAAGTCACTATAGTTTTTAGAAAAAGCTGCCTTATGGCAGCTTTTTTTTTGGAAAATTTTCATTCGTGTAAACCTTTCCTGTGTAAGTGTCGTCTAAGCTAACAAAGCAATTATAAAGTGGTATCAGGGAGATAACCTTGCAACGTGAACCAGCCAGTGATGACGTGCTATTAGCGGCGCAAGGTGACGTGGACGCTTTTCAGCGACTGTATTACCGACATATAAAGCAAGTGTATGGATTAGTGCTTAGACTCTGTGCTGATAAGGCGCTCGCAGACGACTTAGTTCAGGAAGTTTTTGTGCAACTCTGGCAAAAATTAGGCTCTTTTCGGGGCGAATCAAAATTTAGTAGTTGGTTGTATCGAGTAACAACCAATATCTGCCTAACCGAAATACGCAAACAAAAGCGATGGTTTTCAAGGTTTACCTCTGACAGCAAAGAGACTTCAGAACCAATAAATGAAGGTAACCTCGATGTGAGCCAACTGGATAAACTGATTTTAAAATTACCGGAACAGACCCGGCAGGTCTTTGTTTTACATGCTTTGCAAGGTGAGTCCCATCAACAAATTGCCGACTGGCTGGGAATTGCGCCAGGCACCAGTAAAGCGCAGTTTCACCGGGCTCGTAAACGTTTAGAGGAGTGGCTACAAGATGAGTGATAACAAACAGGCTCAAAACCTTGAAGACCAACTCGAACAGATTAAAAAGGAGGGTATTGAGCCTCCTCAAGACTTCTGGCCGGTGATTGAGAACCGACTGAGTCACTCCGAGCCTCTGGCAAAAAAAGGGCGGGGTTTTTGGTCTGGTGCGGTAGCCGCCAGTATTGTTATTGCTACCTTCATGGCAGGATGGCAGCTTAGTGTGCCGAAGTCATCGGATAATCCCGTGACCGGGTACTATTTATTGGCGGAAAAAATGAATGCAGAGCAACAGGCACAAATATATAGCATGCGTGTTGGCTATGAAACGGCAGGTTACCGACAGATGAATGGTAATACTGAGGAGAATTTAACCCAGCTGGCTTTTGCCAGAGAAGAAATTACAGAGTCCCTGCGCAAAACACCCGGAGACCCGAACTTATTGGAATTATTGCGTTGGGTTAATGAACAGGAATTAAAGTTACTGAGTCAATCTTATACGTTGACCAAGACCGTACAAGAAATCTAATCAGGAGTTAAAAATGAAAAAAATATTAACCATAGTTGGTTTATCGCTACTTATGTTCGGTTCTGCTATAGCGGCTCAGGAAAAGGTGGATGAAACGCTGGCTGTTTCACCAGCGGCAAGGGTCTCTATTGATAATATGAGAGGGAAGGTTGAGCTTATAGTAAATGACAAAGATGAAATTCGGGTTGTGGGAAAACTCGATGAAAAAGCGGAAGACTTTGTTTTTGAACAGAGGGGGACAGGGGTTCACATTAACGTAAAAGTACCTGAACAAAGAGGCTTTAACTTGTCTTCAGACGACTCTGAAGGTTCAGATCTCAAAATATACCTGCCTTCATCTATGGATATTAGTGTCAATGGTGTCTCCATGGATGTCTCTGCAAATGACTTTGATGGCGGCCTGGAAATCCGCTTGGTTAGTGGTGACATAGAGGTTAGTAGCATCAAAAACCGGGTGCTTTTAAAGACTGTCAGCGGTGATATCGATGCTGAAGAACTTGAAGGAGAGGTTCGCTTCGAAACCGTTAGTGGCGACATTATGGACATTAACAATGGTTCAGAGTCAGCGACTTATCAGTCAGTAAGCGGTGATATTACCAGCCAGTCAGATTCTGTTACGGAACTTACAGTGCAGTCAGTTTCAGGCGATATTGATGTTAAAGCCGGTGTACTGCGCAAAGGGAAAGTGACAACAGTCAGTGGCGACGCCATACTGACCGCCGGCTTGCACAGTACTGCTCGCATAGAGTCCAGTTCGGTAAGTGGTGACTTAACCTTTAAGTGGATGGGCGATATTCATTCCAGCTTTAATATTAAGTCTAATGCGGGTGGTGAAATTACCAACCGACTAACTGATGATAAAGCTAATGAAGCAGAGTGGGGACCATCGTCCAGACTCGAGTTCTCTGTCGGTGATGCAAGTGCGGATGTTTCGGCGACAACCGTTAGCGGTGAAATTACACTCGATAAAAATTAAATACTTCAGTTAAGCCTTGCTGTGCTTTCTAAATAAGAGGGGATTTTGTATAGTAATCCCCTCTTATTATTTCCCTTGGCGAGACAACTTTCCTCATGGCAGAGAAGTCAAAAAAACGCGACGCATCCATAGAAGCTTTAAGATCAGCTCCACATTCAATTGAAGCCGAGCAGTCCGTTCTTGGTGGACTCATGCTGGACAATGATGCCTGGGATAATGTCGCCGGCAGTGTCATCGCAGAAGACTTCTATCACCGCTCGCATCGACTCATTTTCAAAGCAATGCACGAGCTTGCGCAGCGTAGTCAGCCAATGGACTTAGTTACCGTCTCTGAGACCCTGGAAAGCTCTGGTGAATTAGAACAGGTTGGCGGGTTCGCATACTTGGGAGAGATTGCAAAAAATACACCAAGTGCCGCTAATATACTCGCCTACGCAAATATTGTCCGCGAGCGAGCGGTATTGCGCGAGATGATAGGTGCAGCAAATGAAATTGCTGAGTCCGGCTATGATACACAAGGGCGCAGCAGCGCAGAGCTTTTAGACTTAGCCGAATCTAAAGTCTTTCAGATAGCAGAGAAACGTGTCAGCTCAAGTGAAGGGCCGCAAGGCATTAACCTGATTTTGCAGCGCACGGTTAGCCGTATTGAGCAATTAAGTAAACTGAAAAACAATAATGGCGTAACCGGTGTGTCGACCGGCTTTACCGACTTAGATCAGATGACTGCCGGGTTACAACCTTCCGATTTGGTGATAGTTGCAGCACGTCCGTCTATGGGTAAGACAACCTTTGCCATGAACCTGGCTGAGAATATTGCACTTAATGACGACCGCCCGGTGTTGGTCTTTAGTTTAGAGATGCCAGCCGAGCAGCTGATGATGCGTATGCTGGCATCGCTAAGCCGGGTTGACCAGAATAAGGTGCGTACGGGTAAACTTGAAGATGATGACTGGGCGCGCATTGCGTCGGTCATGAATATGCTAAATGACAAAAACAATATTTACATAGACGACTCTTCAGGCCTAACGCCTACCGAAGTCCGTTCCCGCGCCCGCCGCATTCATAGAGAGCACAAAGGTATTTCTATGATTATGGTCGATTACCTTCAGCTCATGACAGTGCCGGGCATGTCGGAGAACCGGACACTGGAAATCGCCGAGATCTCGCGCTCTCTAAAGTCGCTGGCGAAAGAACTGGAAGTGCCGGTTGTCGCGCTATCGCAGCTTAACCGTTCCCTGGAGCAACGCTCGGACAAGCGTCCGGTTAACTCAGACTTACGTGAATCAGGCTCTATTGAGCAGGATGCGGATGTTATTATGTTTATTTATCGGGATGAGGTTTATCATCCCGACTCAGCGGAGCAAGGCCTGGCGGAAATTATTATTGGTAAGCAGCGTAACGGGCCTATTGGTAAGGTAGAGCTGAAGTTCCATGGCCAATTATCGAGGTTCGATAACTATGCCCGCAACATTAGCGACGACCGTTACTAATCGTCGCTAGTTAATTTTGTCGAAGCAGATTTCAATATAAGCTTTTCCGGCGACATGATTGAACGGCATAATCAGTTTTGAACCTTCTGATTTGTGCGAAATGGTATGGTCCTTTCCGGATACTACTATCGGTGTTGCCATATCAAAATCATAGCCTTTTTCACCTAAAGTTTTTTTTGCGCCACCAGTGACCATATTGGTGATTTCACCGACCATGTCACACACATCTTCATTAATTGAGTCCGGCAGCTCGCCTAACATCTTGTTCATTATTTCACAGGCTAAGTTCTCTTCAAAAGATATGGAAAATGAGCCTTTAATTTGCGGTCCAACCATACCGATGATGCCCGATACATCCCCACGAGCGTACTCATCTTTTTTAAGCTGCGCCTTACCGGGTTTCAATTCCATTTGAGCCATCATCGACAAGACATTTTGCAGTGCTTGAAGAAATGGATTTACGAACTCGGCATTCATTGTTTATTCCTTTATATCTTGCTGACACTTAATTGTGTCAGATGTGTTTTCAATGGTTAAAATTAGACTACGATTACCATAGTCATCAACAACATTGATAGTATTTACCTGTGCTGAAAAATTGTTCATCAAAAGCGTATTGGATAATGTCCACCTGCACAGGTTATCACGCTTAGGGACTTCCTGATAAATCCAAATTTTCTGATAGTCTGCTTCAAAACCTACCCAGCTTGGTTTAACGGCTTCTCCCTGAGAGTCAGTGAGTTGAAATTCTTCATTTACCCAGTTACGAATTTGCTTTTCCGCATCTTCTTGCTCAAGTCTGAAGGCTTTACCCAGCCGCTTTTTCAGCGCCTGCTGTACGTCGTGCAAAGTATATTGATGCACAATTTCAATAGCATCGGTGTTCTTGTTGGTGCTAATTTCGGTCAACCCAAAAAAGTACCGATGCGCTGATACCGAGGGTATCAGCGCAAAAGTCAGAACAATAGCAGCAACGAATTTAATCATCGTTACCTGACTCCAACTCCTGGTTATAGTCTTCCATCATGCTCTTATTACGGTCATCTCGTTTGAAAAGCTCAATTCGTGATGGTACAGCACGAGCCGGCCAATAATTATTATCGGTGTCTACGTCTGCTGTTTCCCAGTTAGGGTCAACAATGACCTGAGTAAGCGTTTTATCACGGATTAATAACTTACTGACGCTCTCTGGTGAACGTCGCCAAACTTCAGCAGGAATACGAACATGCTCTTTAGTACCGTCTTCATAGTGAAGGTCTAGCAAGATAGGCATAACTAAGCCGCCTTTGTTAGCAAAGTCGAGCACATAGAAATTACTGCCGTTTTCCAGCATTTGTTTCTGTTCGTCATTGAGTCCTTCAATGAGTTTTCTGTATTCGTTACGGTCTGCATTAGTTACCGTAAACTCATCGTTTTCATTATAGAAGTCGGCAAGCTGTGGTTGTTGATGAATTTTGTAATTAACATCGGCGTTGCGCTTGGTGGTTAAAGACTCAGGCTCTGCATCATGTTGTTTTTCAGCCCAGGCCTTTTCAACTTCCGGATCCTGAGTATTAATCGTTAACTGGTTAACTTGTTCTAATGAAATATCGACATGGTCAGTTGAATAGAACCAGCCGCGCCAGAACCAATCCAAGTCGACCCCTGAAGCATCTTCTAAGGTTCTGAATAAATCTTCTGGTGTCGGGCGTTTAAATTTCCAACGCTGCGCGTATTCGCGAAATGCGAAATCAAACAGGTCGCGACCGACAATAGTTTCACGCAGTATATTTAGAGCGGTAGCTGGCTTCCCATAGGCGTTATTACCGAACTGCAGGATAGACTCTGAGTTGGTCATAATGGGCATCTGGTTACTACTGGCCATGTAACGGGTAATGTTACGCGGCTCACCACGCCATGAAGGGTAATCTTTTTCCCATTTTTGTTCAGCCAGGAATTGCAAATACGTGTTTATTCCTTCGTCCATCCAAGTCCATTGACGCTCATCCGTATTGACGATCATGGGGAAGTAAATATGACCAATCTCGTGAATAATGACCGAAATAAGGCCGTATTTCGTGCGTTTGGAGTAGTACTTCTCACCCGAGTCTTCGTCAACGTATGGACGAGGGCCATTGAAGGTTATCATTGGGTACTCCATACCACCGACAGGCCCATTGACTGAAATTGCTACCGGGTAGGGGTAGTCAAAGCTATAGTCATTGTAATGCTCAATGGTGTGGATAATAGAAGCCGTTGAGTAACGCTCCCATAAAGGGTTGCCTTCTTCGGGGTAGAAGGACATAGCCAGTACATCAGTGTCGTTTTTCTTGTAGCCCTGAGCGTCCCAGATAAATTTGCGTGAGGAAGCCCAGGCAAAATCACGAACTTTCTCAGCTTCAAAAATCCAGGTTTTGGTTTCGCTGATCCCTTCTTTTTGGTTCTCCAGAGCTTCTTCTTCGGTAACAATTTTTATTGGTTCGTCGGCGTTACGTGCAGCTTCCAGACGCTGGCGTTGGATGGACGTCAGAACATCTTCCGGGTTCTGTAAAACACCGGTAGAGGCAACAATGTGATCCGCCGGAACCGTAATTTCTACACGGTAGTCACCGAACTCCAAAGCGAACTCCCCATTGCCGACAAACTGTTTGTTCTGCCAACCTTCAGCGTCATAATACGCTGCCATACGAGGGAACCACTGTGCCATTTCGTACAAGTAGTTGCCGTCTTCTTCAAAGTATTCGTAGCCGCCGCGACCGCCCAGCACCTCAGCTTCAATGATGTTGAATTGCCAGTTGATATTAAATGTGACGCTATCACCACTTTTTAGCGGCTCACTGAGATCAAGCCGTAACATGGTGTCGTTAACATAATGCGCAAGCGGTTCACCATTTTCTTTACTGATTTCAGTAAGCTCATAGCCAGCAGGAAAGCTTTCCTGAGTTAACATACTTTCCATACGGGAAAAACTAACACGCTCTAAACTTCCTGTGGCCCGGCTTTGTGGCCCGATAGAGTCCTTTTTGAATCGGTTTTGATCAAGCTGAACCCACAAGTAACGCAGGGTGTCTGGTGAGTTATTGGTGTAAGTAATGGTGCTTTTAGCGGTAATACGTTGATTCTCGTCATCTAACGCGACCTGGATCTTATAATCGGCTTCTTGTTGCCAGTATGCGTGGCCGGGCGCTCCGGACGCTGTCCGGTAGATATTTGGACTGCGAAATTTGTCGTCGTTCAGTTGACGGAACTTATCCTCGAATGCCTGGGCTGTTGCCGCTTGGTTTACGGTAAAGCAAACCGCTGCAGCCGCTATAAGATGACTGAGTTTCATTGTGCTACCTATTGTTATTTATTATTTATGGGTACAACTATTCAATGGCACTTAGCGCACAAGCCATGTGCCTCTATAGTTTGGTTTTGAACTTTAAAGCCTTGATCTTCCGCCTGGTGCTTTAACTCGTCATAAACACCCTCAGACTGAATTTCCTGAACGTCTCCGCAGGATTCACAAATGAGCATTTGCACAGGATGCTGATGATCAAAATGTGAGCAAAGAACAAAGCTGTTTGATGATGTGATTTTATGAACGAAGCCTTGCTCTTGTAGAAAGTCTAAAGCGCGATAAATAGTAGGAGGTTTTGCGTTTGGCATGACCTCACGCAGTTGATCGAGTAAATCGTAGA
>NZ_DFTS01000036.1:2116-8266 GCF_002383015.1 Idiomarina sp. UBA4206 | reverse complement strand
GTTGATCGAGTAAATCGTAGGCTCCGACAGCTCCTGAGTGCTCAGCGAGTATTGCAAAAACTTCGCGCCGGGCATTTGTGAGTCGGGCACCGCGTTGTTGGCAGAGTTTCTCTGCTTTATGTATCAATCGTTGTGCTTCTTGAGCTGTCATTGTCTACTACTATTTAAGATCGTTCTGGTCATTGTAGAGAGTTTTACAGGCAAGGAAAAGGGTTTTACGGAAGAGGCTGCTTAGTCGCTTATTCTGAGTTAAAATGTCAGGCAATTACTCGAAATTTATTGACTAACTTTTTAACCGGGTGGATGTTTTGGCTGTACCATATTCTTACAAGCTCTCAGTAGCGCCTATGCTGGACTGGACCGATCGTCACTGTCGGTACTTCCATCGTTTACTAACATNNCATCAACCACCCTTCTTTATACTGAAATGGTGACGACTGGCGCTATTATTCATGGCCAACAGGATTTTTTAGCATTCAACTCAGAGGAACACCCCGTTGCGCTTCAATTGGGAGGCTCTGAGCCTGACGCAATGGCTCACTGTGCCGCTTTAGCCCAAGAGCGGGGCTATGATGAAGTTAACATTAATGTTGGTTGTCCTTCTGACCGGGTTCAGAATGGAAGTTTTGGCGCATGTTTAATGGCGGAACCTAAAAAAGTAGCTGATTGTGTGAGCGCGATGAAAGCGGTTACCGATATTCCCATAACGGTAAAGACCCGACTCGGAATAGACCATCAGGACTCCGATGACTTCCTTTATCAGCTAACTGATGCCGTAGTCGCAGCAGGTGCCGACCAATTGACTTTGCACGCGCGCAAAGCTTGGTTACAAGGCCTGAGTCCTAAAGAAAACAGAGATATTCCCGAGTTGCAATATGAGCGTGTTTACCGGGCACAGCAACGGTATCCCGGTATTCCTGTTTCGATTAATGGCGGAGTTGCAACTATTGAGGACGTTAAAGAGCATTTAGCTCAAGTTCAAGGTGTGATGATAGGGCGAGCGGCTTATCAGAACCCCTGGTTGTTGACTGAGTTGGATTCGTTGACGGGTGTTGAGCGGTCAGAGTTGTCCCGGGAAGCGATTGTTACCGCAATGATACCTTATATCGATAACCATATCCGTCAGGGTGGCCGAGCATGGCACGTGGCCAGACATATGCTGGGACTCTTTCAGGGAATGGCCGGGGGGAAGCGTTGGCGACAGTATCTTAGCGTGAAAGGTCCGAGGGCGACTTGTGCTGAGCAATTGCTTTACGGTGCCTTGGCGTTTCGGGATGACCACAGTCAACATGTTTCGTCACTAACCTCATAAATACACTAAAAATTAGTGAAAAACACTAACCTGCTGAAGGTAAGGTTTTTACTGTTAATTAAATAAATACATATAAAACAACACCTTAAATAAAATCAAAAAGCTGGCACAACCTTTGAATTAGTTAGTGCGACTTAACTAACGCACTGTCATTTATTCAAAGGAGAAAAATTATGAAAGCGTTAATCGTAAGTGTTGTCAGTGGTGTTATGTTGTTCAGCGCATCGGCTTCAGCTGCCGATGATAATAGAGATTCTATCGCTGCTGAGATACAAGCTCAGATTGCTGAAATATCAGAGCAAGGTATGGAAACTATCAAGCAGTCAGTTTCTGATTCTATTCAGGAGTGGGGCCTTGAATTGTTTTCCAGTCTGCAGTTGACTGAAACTCAAAGTAAAGCGTCCGAAGAAAAAAGTCAGCAGACTCAGTAGGGAGCTCCCATGATTTTATTAGATCAATGGTGGCTCATTTGGTTGACCGCGCCGGTATTAGGAACGTTAGTCGTCGGCGCTGTCATAAGTTTCAGCGCATCCCTAATGCGGCACAGCTAGACTTTTGGTACTCTGCGTATATCTCGTTATAACAATAAAAGAGGAATACGTATGTTTAAGTCTCTGATAGCCGCGTCCGTGCTGGCCGTAATAACTGGCTGCGCAACAGCCGCACAGCCCACAGAAGGTAACGCTGAACAAGCAAAGTATACAGCGAGTGATAAAGCTGAAAGGCTGGCAAAAGAGTACCTTCTGGTTGATACACATATTGATGTGCCTTACCGAATTCACGATAAATGGGAAGATGTAACAGAAGCGACTGCCGAAGGCGATTTTGACTACCCTCGCGCTGTTGAAGGCGGTCTGGATGCGCCTTTCATGTCAATTTATATTCCAGCTTCTTATGAGCAAAGCGGTGGCAGTGTTCAACTGGCTCACGAACTTATTGATGGCATGGAAGCTCTGGTTGCACGAGCCCCTGATAAGTTTGCCATGGCTTATAGTACGGATGATATCCGTAGTAATAAAGAGCAAGGGCTAATGTCTATTGCTTTGGGGATGGAGAATGGCACACCAATTGAAGGTGACCTTGATAACTTGCACATGTTTTATGAGCGTGGCATTCGCTACATTACTCTGGCTCACTCATTATCTAATCACATTTCTGATTCCTCTTATGACATTCGCCGCCAGTGGGATGGTTTAAGCCCCTTTGGTAAGGAACTGGTCAAAGAAATGAACAAAGTTGGCGTTATGGTTGATGTTTCTCACATCTCCGATGAGGCGTTCTACCAGGCCGTCGAAATTAGTGACGTGCCAGTCATAGCTTCGCATTCGTCGCTGCGCTCATACACCCCCGGTTTCGAGCGTAATATGAGCGATGACATGCTAAAAGCTTTAGCGAAAAATGAAGGTGTTATCCAGATTAACTTTGGTTCATCGTTTTTGGCTGAGCAGGCAAACCGTTACCGCGATATGATGAAAAAGCGTATTAATGCTGTAAAAGAGCAGTATGGTGAAGACAGCGATGAAGCCAAACGTCGCATTAAAGACATAGAGGCAAATAATCCGTACCCGTTTGCGACATTAGATACAGTTCTGGACCATATCGACCACGTGCGCGACTTAATTGGCGTTGAGCATATAGGTATTGGCTCAGATTATGACGGTGTCGGTGATTCATTACCGGTCGGCTTAAAAGATGTATCTACCTATCCAAACCTTGTTCAGGGCTTAATGGACAGAGGGTACTCAGATAAAGAAATTGAAATGATTCTGGGTGGTAATTTAATGCGTGTTTGGGAACAAGTGGAAGACTACGCCGAAACACATTAAGGGCTTGACACCCGGCCGTGAATCGGTATAATTCGCGGCCACGTCTTTTGAGTTTATCGGCTTTGGCCGTGTAAAAGGCGTTCGACAACAGTCCCGATTGGGGACTGAACGGTTGACGTAGAATGTCGCACCCCCGGTATGTGCCAGGGAGGTTGCGATTTTCTGTGCTCTTTTTTAAATGCTCTTTTATTGAGGCTTTGATTTATTTATGGCTAATCAAAGAATTCGGATTCGTTTGAAAGCGTTCGATCACCGTCTGATCGACCAGTCGACTGCAGAGATTGTTGAAACTGCAAAACGCACTGGTGCTCAGGTACGTGGCCCTATCCCACTGCCAACTCGGAAAGAACGCTTCACCGTGCTGACTTCTCCACACGTGAATAAAGACGCGCGTGACCAGTACGAAATCCGCACCCACAAGCGTCTGATTGATATCATGGACCCTACTGACAAAACGGTTGACGCGCTTATGCGTTTAGATTTGGCAGCTGGCGTTGATGTACAGATCAGCTTGGGTTAAGTGGGCAGTAATAGGATTACACACGAGAGGTTTTAACAATGGCTATAGGTCTAGTCGGTCGTAAAGTAGGAATGACGCGTGTCTTCCAGGAAGACGGCGCTTCTGTTCCTGTTACTGTGATCGAAGTGCTGGCGAACCGTGTGACTCAGGTTAAATCTGATGACACTGACGGTTACCGTGCCCTTCAAGTGACCACAGGCGAGAAGAAAGCGAGCCGTGTAACCAAGCCTTTAGCAGGTCATTTTGCTAAAGCTGGTACAGAGGCAGGTCGTGGTCTTTGGGAATTCCGCCTGAAAAACGGCGAAGGCGAAGATTACGCGGTTGGTTCTGAACTGACTGTTGATATTTTCGCAGAAGTTAAGAAAGTAGACGTTACTGGTACTTCTAAAGGTAAAGGCTTTGCCGGTACTGTGAAGCGCTGGAACTTCAGCATGCAGGACGCTACTCATGGTAACTCATTGTCCCACCGTGCACCGGGTTCAATCGGTCAAAACCAGTCGCCTGGTAAAGTATTCAAAGGCAAGAAAATGGCTGGTCAGATGGGTAATGAGCGAGTCACTACGCAGTCACTTGAATTAGTTCGAGTTGATGCAGAACGCAGTTTGTTGTTGATCAAAGGTGCGGTCCCGGGTGCAACCGGTAGTGATGTGATCGTTAAACCAGCGGTCAAGGCGTAACGTCTGAGGAGAATAGTGATGGAATTAACATTGAAAGACGCAAAAGGCGCTCTTGAGGTTTCCGAAGCTACCTTTGGACGTGAGTTTAATGAAGCCCTTGTCCATCAAGTAGTTGTAGCTTACGCTGCAGGTGCTCGTCAGGGCACTAAAGCTCAGAAAACTCGTTCTGAAGTAGCCGGTGGTGGTAAGAAGCCTTGGCGTCAAAAAGGTACTGGTCGTGCCCGTGCAGGTACAATCCGTAGTCCTATCTGGCGTTCTGGTGGTGCGACTTTTGCAGCTAAGCCGCAAAATCACAGCCAGAAAGTTAACAAAAAAATGTATCGCGGTGCGATTAAAAGCATTTTGTCGGAATTGATTCGTCAGGAACGTTTGATTGTTGTTGAGAAGTTTGGTGTTGAAGAACCAAAAACAAAACAGCTGGCAGCGAAACTGAAAGAAATGGATCTGAACGACGTTTTGATCGTGACTAAAGAAGTTGATGAGAACTTATTCTTAGCTTCTCGCAACTTGCATAAAGTCGACGTGCGTGATGTTCAGGGTATCGACCCTGTCAGTCTGATTGCTTTCGAGAAAGTGCTGATGACTGCAGACGCCGTCAAGCAGCTTGAGGAGGTGTTATCATGATGCGCGAAGAACGTTTGCTTAAAGTGATTTTAGCACCTCACGTTTCGGAAAAATCGACTATGACTGCTGAAGGCAACAACACGGTTGTTTTCAAAGTAGCAGTTGATGCGACGAAATCCGAAATTAAAGCGGCTGTCGAAAAACTGTTTGAAGTTGAAGTCAAAAACGTACGTACAGTAAACGTAAAGGGTAAAACCAAGCGTACTGGGTTCCGTTTTGGAAAACGCAGTAACTGGAAAAAAGCGTATGTTGCCTTGAATGAAGGTGCTGACATTGACTTCTCTGGCGGCGCTGAGTAACAGGAGGAATAAACATGGCTGTAGTTAAAAGTAAGCCTACGTCTCCGGGTCAACGCCACGTCGTTAAAGTCGTCGGTCAGGACCTGTACAAAGGCAAGCCTTACGCACCATTGCTGGAAAAAAACAGCAAGTCTGGTGGTCGTAACAATAACGGTCGTATCACGGTTCGTCACATTGGCGGTGGACATAAACACCACTACCGTGTAATCGACTTTAAACGTAATAAAGATGGTATCCCTGCAAAGGTTGAGCGTATTGAATACGATCCTAACCGTTCAGCGAATATCGCTTTAGTTTTGTATGCTGACGGTGAACGCCGTTACATTCTGGCTCCGAAAAACCTATCTGTAGGCGATCGTATCCAGTCTGGTGTTGATGCACCGATTAAACCTGGTAACAGTCTGCCAATGCGCAACATCCCTGTGGGTAGTGTTGTTCACGCAGTAGAGTTACAGCCAGGTAAAGGCGCACAGATGGCTCGTTCAGCGGGTGCTTATTGCCAGATTCTTGCTCGTGACGGTGCTTATGTTACCGTTCGTTTGCGTTCAGGTGAGATGCGTCGCGTTCAGTCTGAAGGTCGTGCAACTATCGGTGAAGTAGGTAACGCAGAACACATGCTGCGTCAATTGGGTAAAGCCGGTGCAAACCGCTGGCGTGGTATTCGTCCTACCGTTCGTGGTGTGGCGATGAACCCAGTTGATCACCCTCACGGTGGTGGTGAAGGCCGTACCTCTGGTGGACGTCATCCTGTGACTCCATGGGGCACGCCGACCAAGGGCTACAAAACCCGTAAAAACAAGCGTACTGATAAGTTCATCGTACGCCGTCGCAACAAATAAGAGTTGAGGATAAAACATGCCACGTTCTCTTAAAAAAGGTCCATTTATTGACC